>JAOPZD010000147.1 GCA_025964295.1 Conexibacter sp. | reverse complement strand
CAGCGCGCGCAGCGCGGCGTCGGCGCGGACGATCACGCCCGGGTCAGCCTGGGGCAGGTGCGCGTCGGCCAGCGTCTCGTAGATCGCCGCGCGCTCGGCGTGCAGGGCGGCGAAGGCGTCGCGGTCGGCGGCCAGCGGGCGCCCGTGGCCGGCCGCGCGCGCCCAGGCGACGTCGAGCGGGACGTCGAGCAGGACGGTGGTGTGTGCCGCCAGCGCGGCGCGCACGCGCTCGGAGAGCACCGCGCCACCGCCGAGCGAGACGACGGCGCCGGCGCCCGCGCCCGCGCCCAGCACGCGCAGGACGGCCTCCTCCTCCGCGGCCCGGAACGCCGCCTCCCCCTCGGCCGCGAAGACGTCGGCGATCGGCCGCCCGAACCGCTCGACCACGAGCGCGTCGGTGTCGACGTGCGCCACCCCGCGCGCCTCGGCGAGCTCACGGGCCAGGGTCGTCTTCCCCGCGCCCATGAAGCCGATGACGACGGTCAGCCCCTCCGCCACGCGATCCGCTCGGTGTACCGCGCGACCGCCTCGCGGACGTCGTCGATGTGGTCGCCGCCGAACTTGCGGCGGTAGGCGTCGGCCATCACGTAGGCGAGCATCGCCTCGCCGACGACGCCCGCGGCCGGGACCACGCAGGAGTCGGTGCGCTCGCGCAGCGCCTGCGCCGGCTCGTGGGAGTCGATGTCGACCGAGCGCAGCGGCTTGGTCAGCGTCGGGATCGGCTTCATCGCGACGCGCGCCAGCAGCGGCTGGCCGGTCGTCATGCCGCCCTCGAGGCCGCCCGCGTGGTTGGTCTCGCGGAAGTAGCCGCGCTCCTGGGTCCAGAAGATCTCGTCGTGGGACTGCGAGCCGGGCGCGGCGGGCAGGTCGAAGCCGTCGCCGAACGCCACGCCCTTGGCCGCCTGGATCGAGCACAGCGCCGCGCCGACGCGGCCGTCGAGGCGCTCCTCCCACGACACGTGGGAGCCCAGGCCCGGCACCAGGCCGAAGGCGATGACCTCGAAGACGCCGCCGATCGACTCGTTGGCCTTGCGCTGCACGTTGATGTGCTGGACCATCGCGCGGCTCGCCTCGGGGTCCAGGCAGCGAACCTTGTCCTCGTCGACGCCGGCGAAGTCCTCGACGCTCAGCGCCGCCTCGCGCGGCGCGGCGTAGACGTCGCCGATCTGCACGACGTGCGAGCGGATCTCAACGCCCAGCGCGCCGAGGAACGCCTTGCACAGCGCGCCGCCCGCGACGCGTGCCGCGGTCTCGCGGGCGCTGGCGCGCTCGAGCACGTTGCGTACGTCGGTGAAGCGGTACTTCTGCACGCCGACCAGGTCGGCGTGGCCCGGGCGCGGCAGGTGCACCTCGGGCACGTCGGCGTCGACGGGCCACGGGTTCATCCGCTCTTCCCAGTTGGCGTAGTCGCGGTTGGGGACCTGCAGCGCGATCGGGCCGCCGAGCGTGCGCCCGTGCCGGACGCCGGCCGTGACGTTGGCGTGGTCCTTCTCGATCTTCATCCGCCCGCCACGGCCATGGCCCAGCTGCCGCCGGGCCATGTCGCGGTCGATCGACTCCTGGTCGAGCTCCAGTCCCGCGGGCAGGCCCTCGACGATGGTGGTCAGGCCGGGCCCGTGGGACTCGCCCGCGGTGATCAGGTTCAGCGCCATGCGGCGCCGAAGTCTATGAGCCCGGGACCGTCAGCACCGTCGAGGTCTGCTCGACGGCCTGGCCCGACGCGCCGTCGGCGACCGCCGCGGGCACGTTGGCGACGTCCGGCGTCGTGACCGGGTCCTTGCGGACGAGCAGCCCGAGGCTCTTGGAGTAGTCCCAGGAGTCCAGCGCGGTCGGGTCGTCGGCGACGAGCTGGCGCAGGTACTCCCGCCCGGCCTTGGACTCGCGGGCGTGGGCCGCCGCGGCCGTGGCCTTGCTCGACGCCGTGACCTTCTTGATGGAGTCGAGCGTCAGCTGGTACTGGACCACGCCGGCGGTGCCGGACTGCAGGTCGAAGAACTCGACGTCGCCGGCCTTGAGCTGGACCTGCTCGCACTCGTCGTCGGAGGGCTGGCAGGTGCCGTCGCCCGACGGGACAGCGTCGGCGTCGACCAGGAAGATCGCGGACTTCTGGTCGGCGGCCAGGCCCAGGTAGACGAAGAACGGGTTGTCCGAGGACGGCAGCGGCGTCAGGCGCGCGACGTTGTCGTAGGTCTTCTCGGCCCCGACCTCGCCGAAGGTCAGCTTCACCCGGTAGGTGTCGTCCGGGTTGGTGTCCTTCTTGGCCGGCGTCGTCGGGGTCGTCGACGGCGTCTTGGCCGGGGTGGTGGTCGTGGGGCTGGTGCCGCCGGTCGAGGCGCCGCCGTCGGAGGACTTGCCGCTCAGCGAGTCGGCGATGCTCTTGGTGGTGTTGACGGCCTGGGTGACCGTCTTGGCCAGCTTGGGCTGATGGTGCTGGACGAAGGGGTTCTTCAGCGCGCCGGCGCGCTGGACCTTGCCGGCCGCCTGCTCCTCGAGGCTGACCACCTGGGCGCGCGCGGCGTCGCGGTGGTTGGCCAGGCCGTTGGTCGTCGTGCCGGGCACACCGGCGGTCGCGGCGCCCGTGTTCGACGCGGTGCTGCCGCCGAGGACGATCGGCACCGCGACGAGCGCGGCGACGAGCGCGATGGCGACGGGCCAGAGGCGCTTCTCGACCAGGTCGTGCAGGACGTTCTTGAAGAAGCTCATCGGTCGCTCCCGATCAGGCTGGCGGTGGCGGAGGGCGCGCCGCCGGTGGTGGGCGCGGCCGCCGTGGCGCCGGCGGTCAGGCCCTCGTCGGCGGGCAGCAGGTAGGCGGTGACGACGACGGTCGCGTCAACCTGCGGGAAGCCCTTGGGCCCGGCCTGGAGGCCGACGCCGTCGACCGTCAGCAGACGGCCCTTGACGTTGATGGACTTGCCCTGCACGGACGTCAGCCCGTCGATGGACTTCAGGAACCGCTGCATGTTGAAGAACGAGCCCGTGAAGTCGAACGTGAACGGCATCGTCGGGAAGCCCGCGGCGCCGACGGTCGCGCCGGGCGGCAGCGCGGCGGTGACCGTGCTGGCCGGCGTGGCCGACGAGGCCGCCGTGCCGTTGGCCGAGGCCACGGCGTTGGCGGCGGGGGTCGCCGCGCTCGTGACGCTGCCGGTCATCTTGATCGAGCGGAAGTCGACCTTGTTGGCCTTGGCGGTCTGCTCGAGCTGGTAGACCAGCGACGGCATCTCGTCGTCGACCGGGACGGCCTTGCCCAGGCGGGCGACCGTCGCGTAGTCGTCGGCGTACTTGGCCTTGGCGGCCTCGGCGCTGGACGCGCTGGCCTGCGCCGTGTCGAGCCGGGCCTGCGCGGCGCCGATCTGCGTGGCGACGTCGTTGGCCTGCTTGCGCTTCGGGCTGATCGCCAGGAACCAGAACCCGCCGAGCACGGCGAGGATCCCGACGACGATCAGGACGGTGCGGTCACGCGCGGTCACTTGGAGGTCCCCCCGGTCGTCCCCGAGGCGGGGACGGTGGTCGAAGCGGTGGACGGGGTCGTGGTGTTGGCCGGCGTCGTGGAGGACGCCGTGCCGCCGGCGGTGGTCGCCGTCGTGGCCGACGGCACCGTCGAGCCCGGCTCGAAGAACACGTCGACGTTGAAGATCGGGAACTTGGCGTGGCCGCCGCGGCAGTCGCCGCTGCCGGCGCTGGGCGCCGAGTCGCCGGTCGAGCCGCTGGCCTCCTGGCCCTTGGTCGAGTCCTCCAGCGTGACGCGCTGGACGCCGTCGATCAGGCGCAGGCGCGCGATCAGCTTGGCGACCGAGGACTGGCTGGTCGTGCAGCCCTGGACCTGGATGGCCGGGACGTTGAGCGCGCCGCGCAGGGCGCTGGAGCCGGTGCCGACGTTGACCGAGGCCGTCGTCGTCGCCGTCAGCGTCGTCAGCCAGGCGTTCTCGGGCAGGACCCGGGAGACCTCGCGCAGGGCGTGGGCCCAGTCGAAGCGGCTGGCGGCCAGCTGCGAGACCGTGTCGACGCGCTTGGCGCGGATCGACGCGAACTTGGTGTAGCTGGTCAGCGACGCGGCCTTGGCCTCGGCGGCGTCGGCCTGCTGGGTGACGTCGGTCAGCTGGGCGCGCTTGTCGGTGACCGACTTGCCGGACACGACGTAGGCCGCGGCGAGCACGACCATCAGGGCCAGCGCGCCGATCAGGATGTACGCGCCACCGCCGGACTTGCCCGCGGCGCCGCCGGCGCCGCGCTGCTGGTCGGTCGGGATGAGGTTGACAGCCCTCATGCGTGCGGGGCCTCCTCGACGGCCAGGCCGGCCGCGATCGTGATGAGGTGGGGATCGAGCCCGTCCGGCGTCCCGTCGACCACGCCGCACTCGACGGGCAGGCCGAGCTCGGCGGCGAGGGCGTCGTCGAAGCCGGGCACGGCGGCCGCGGCGCCGGTGAGCACGGCCCGCTGGACGCGCAGGCTCATGCCCTCCTGGGCGTGGTGGAAGTCCAGGGAGTTGCGGACCTCGCCGCCGATGCGGCGGACGCCGTCGAGCAGGACGGTGCGGGCCTCCTCGGCGATCTCGTCCTGGTCGTCGGACTCGATCTCGCCCAGCGGCGTGACGAGGCCGACGTGGCGCAGCCAGCCCCGCGCATGCTCCAGCGTGAGCGCCTTGCGCTCGGCGAGCTCGACGGCGATGGCCTCGAGGCCGCCGCCGACGACGCGGGTGAAGAGGCAGGTCGTGCCCTCGGCCACCGCGAGGTTCGTGAGGCCGCCGACGGAGAGGTAGAGCACCGGCTCGGGCGTCTCGCTCGGCGTCTCGCGGTAGAGGGCGCGGATCATGGCGAAGGCCGAGAGGTCGATCCCCTCGGGCTTCAGCCCGGCGGCCTTGCAGGCCGCCATGACGCGATCGATCATGTCCCGGCGGGCCGCGACGATCAGGACGCGCTGGCGCGGCCCGTTCTCGGTCTCGACGATGTCGAGCGGCTGGAAGTCCAGGACCGCCGAGTCGAGCGGCATCGGGATCTGGTCCTGGGCCTGGAAGCGAACGGCCGCCTCCAGCTCCTTGCGGTCCTCCAGCGGAGGCAGCTCCAGGACGCGGACGACGATCTTCTGGTTCGCGATGCCGATGCGAACCTTCTTGTCGAGGCCCTTGTTGTCGCGATAGAGCGAGCGCAACGCCTCGGCGAGAGCGTCGACGTCGTTCACCTCGCCGTCGCGGACGATTCCGGTCTCGAGCGGAGCGACCGCCGCGGTCTTTACCGACACGCGACCGTTGACGGTCACTGCGGCGGCGTGGACGGCGGAGGGCTCGATCTCGAGTCCGACGATGGTGGTTGCGCGCTTGGCCATGTTCAGGACGGTGGGTCGGCGGGGATCGGCGGTGCCTCAAGCACACGCCCCGACACCCTCGGTTGTTCGTCCAAGAGCGGGGGCTCTTGAGCGCCGAGGGAGATCCGGCGACCACTTCCGAGGCGATCGCTCAGAAGCGGTCCAGATAGCTGTTGACGATGCCGCTGCCCACGAAGAAGGCGATCAGGGCGCCGAGCGCCATGAACGGCCCGAACGGGACCTTGGTGCGGCGGCCCTCCGACATGCCCTTCATCGCGATGACCGCGAAGCCGGCGACGATGCCGAGGATCAGGGCGAAGAACAGCGCCGGAGCGACCGCACGGCCCAGGTACAGGCCCAGGACGCCGGCGAGCTTGACGTCGCCCATGCCCATCCCCTTCTGGTGGATGAGCGCGGGCAGCAGGAAGAAGATCAGGGCGCCGGCGCCGGCGGCGAGCTGCTCGGGCAGGTGGGACGGCTCCAGCACGGCGCCCAGGGCGACGGCGAGCACGGCCGCGGGCGCGGTCAGCTTGTTGGGGATGACCTTGAGGTCGAGGTCGATCACCGCGATCGGCACCAGGAACGTGACGAGCACGAGCCCGAGCGCGATCTGCAGGACGTCGTCCCACTTGAGCGCGACGACGAGCACGTAGAGCGCCGCGGTGACGGCCTCGACGACCGGGTAGCGCGCGGAGATGCTCTCACCGCAGCCGCGGCAGCGACCGCGCAGGACGATCCACGAGAACAGCGGGATGTTGTCGTAGGCCTTGAGCTGCGTGGCGCAGCCCGGGCACTTCGAGCGCGGCTTGACCAGCGACTCGCCGCGCGGCAGGCGCCAGGCGACGACGTTGAGGAACGAGCCGATGAGGAGGCCGAACAGCGCGGCCGGTGCGAGCGCGGGAGCCATACGCCACCGTGATCGGCAGCTGCCCCCGCGCTCTTGACGACCGGGGTCACCAGCTGCCGCTGAGGCAGCCCTTGGTGCCGCCCGTGCAGGAGCGGGTCAGCGTGTCGCTGGCCGTCCGGCTGATCTTGAAGCTGCCGCCGGACTTCGAGACGGCGGTCACGACGTAGGTGGTCTTGGATCCGACCGCGACGTCGACCTCGCCCTGGGCGCTGCCGGTCGGCAGGCCCGTGGCGCCGAGCATCGCGCTCGTGCACTCGGTGTAGTCGATCGTCGTGGCGTAGCAGGACTCCACCTGCTCGACCATCGAGCGGGCGTTGGACTTGGCGTCGGTGTCCTGGGCCTTCTGGCGCTGGCCGAGGAAGCTCGGCAGCGCGATCGCGGCAAGGATGCCGATGATCAGGATGACGACGAGGAGCTCGATCAGCGTGAAGCCGGACTCGTCGTCGCGGAAAGCAGGCGGCATGGTGCCCTCCCTGGGGGCGTCGTCGTATGGCTCTGTTCGGCATCGACGACGTCGGGGCAGGTTGCAGCAAGTCCCGGGTCGGTGTGCCTTGTGGCGAGCATCGGCGCACGCCGTGCGCACGTTGAGGCTCGTTGAGCGGATCTGGACCGACGAACGGTCTGCGAAACGACGCGAGGCGGACCCGAAGGCCCGCCTCGCGAACGAAAGCGACTGCGTGTGGCTGGTGTTACCAGGAGCCGCCGTTGCAGCTGCCGCCCGTGACCGTCGCGGTGCACGTACGGGTCGTGGTGCCCGTGGCGGTGCGCGTGATGGTGAACAGGTTGGTGCTCTTGGACGTCGCCACGACCGTGTAGGTCGTCTGCGAGCCCGCGGTCACCACGGCGGTGATGCCGGTGCCGGCCAGGACGTCGGGCGTGCTGGCGGACGTGCACTTCTGGTAGTCCTGCGAGTCCGCGTAGCACGACTCGATCTGCGAGACGGCGTTACGGGCATCCGACTTGGCCGAGGAATCCTGGCCCTTCTTCTGCTGGCCGAGGAAGCTCGGCAGGGCGATCGCGGCGAGGATGCCGATGATCAGGATGACGACGAGGAGCTCGATGAGCGTGAAGCCTTCGTCCTCGTTCTTGAAACGCTGAAGCAAGACGATCCCTCCTGTGAGATCTTGGTTTGGCCTTCTCGTGCGGAGGGCCGACGTCCCTGTTGGATTCCGTTCGGGGTCTCAGGTCTTGGCAGCAAGCCCCGTCAGTTGCCCGGTGGTCCGTCACCGCACAGTCGTTCTTGTCGGCGCCGGCTGCCCCGGCTTTCGCCCAAAAGCCGGTTCTCTGGACTTCTGTTCTACGGTGAGGACCCCATGGCGGTCGCCGCCGGCGTTCCGCGCGCGGGCTCAAGGTCGCGGCGGACGCGCCGATCCGAGGGACATGCGACGGATGCCCCTCCTCGTCCTGCTGCTGCTCTGCGCCGTCTTCGCGTCGCCGGTGGGCGCGCGCGCCGCCGGCTCGGTCGGCCCGCCGGTCGCCGCCCCCGCGTCGCTGACCACGCCGCCGCCCGGCTTCTCGATCAACGCCAACCGGGCGCTGGCCATCGCCGCCGGGACGCCGGCGGTCAAGAAGCTGCTCGCCGCCCATCCCAAGGCCGCCGGGGTGCCCAACGTCTGGGCCAACGAGCGCTGGGAGGTCGACTTCGACCAGGGCGCGCAGCGCTACGCGTCGGTCGACGTCAGCGCCGACGGCCGCGTCGAGCACGTGTGGACGGGCCTGGCCGCCTCGAGCTACCTGCTGCGCGGCACGTTCGACAAGAGCTTCAGCCGCTGGTGGGTGTGGGTGCCGTTCGGCGTGCTGTTCCTCGTGCCGTTCGTCGACCCGCGGCGCCTGCGGCGGCTGCTGCACCTCGACCTGCTGGTGCTGCTCTCGTTCGGGATCTCCTTCGCGCTGTTCAACGGCGGCCGCGCCGAGACCGCGGTCATGTGGTTCTACCCGCCGCTGGCCTACCTGCTGGTGCGGCTGCTGTTCGCCGGGCTGCGGCCGGCGCGCCCGCGCGGCCGGCTCGTGCCGATGCTGCCGACCGCGGCGCTGCTCGTCGGCGTCGTCGCGCTGTTCGGCGCCCGCGTGGCGCTCAACATCGACAGCAACCGGGTCATGGACATCGGCTACGCCTCGGTGGTCGGCGCCGACCGCATCGCCCACAAGGAGCAGCTCTACGTCGACAACGACGCGCACGGCGACACCTACGGGCCCGTCAACTACATCGCCTACATCCCCTTCGAGCTGGCGTTGCCGTTCAAGGGCGAGTGGGACGGCCTGCCCGCCGCCCACGCGGCCACGCTGTTCTTCGACCTGATGACGCTGCTGGGGCTGTTCCTGCTCGGCCGCGGGATGCGCGCCGGGCCCGAGGGCCGGCGGCTCGGCCTCGGCCTGGCCTGGGCGTGGGCGGCGTTCCCGTTCACGCTGCTGGGCGTCATGGAGAACACGAACGACGGCCTCGTGGCGATGCTGCTCGTCTGGATGCTCGTCGCGTTTCGCTCGACCGCGGGCCGCGGCGCGATCCTCGGCCTGGCGGCGGCGACGAAGTTCTTCCCGGGCGGCCTGCTGCTCGTGGTCGCCCGCGGCGACGGCGAGGGCGGCCGGCGCGGCTGGCTGCGCTGCTGCGCGGCGTGCGTCGGCGTCTTCGCCTTCTCGCTGCTGATCTACTTCCCGGCCGGCGGCGTGCGCGAGCTGTGGAACTGCACGCTCGGCTACCAGCTCAGCCGCGACCCGGACCTGTCGTTCTGGGCCGTGCACACGGGCATGGGCTGGACGCAGACGGCGCTGCAGGCCCTCGCGGTCCTGCTCGCGCTCGTCGTCGCCGTCGTGCCGGGCCGGCGCACCATCGGGCAGGTGGCCGCGCTGGCCGGCGCGATCGCGATCGCGCTGCAGCTGCCCGCCGGGCACTGGTTCTACTTCTACATCCTGTGGTTCGCGCCGCTGGCGCTCGTG
>JAOPZD010000132.1 GCA_025964295.1 Conexibacter sp. | reverse complement strand
TCGGCCGGCAAGCCGTCGATGCACGTGCAGATCCGGCTCGTCGACGAAACGGGCGCGGAGGCCGAGCCCGGGGCCGAGGGCGAGATCCTCGTCCGCGCCCCTTCGATGACCGCCGGCTATTGGGACGCACCCGAGCTCAACGCCTCGCTGCTCGCCGACGGCTGGCTGCGCACCGGTGACGTGGGCCGGTTCGACGAGGACGGTTACCTGTTCATCGTCGGGCGCAAGGGCGACATGATCATCAGCGGGGGGATGAACGTCTTCCCGGCGGAGATCGAGGACGTCCTGCGGAACCACCCTGACGTCTTCGACGTCGCGGTCATCGGGGTCCCCCACGAGAAGTGGGGCGAGACCGTGTGCGCCGTCGTCGAGGTGACCCCTGGCGTGAGCATCGACGAGGCGCAGCTGATCGCCTTCTGCGGCGAGCGCCTGGCGAGCTTCAAGAAGCCCACGTCCGTGCACGTGGTCGACGAGATCCCGCGAACCGTCTCCGGCAAGGCGCAGAAGTACCTCCTGCGCGAGCGCTTCGGTGGCGGCCAGGTCGGGATCAGCTCGCCGGGCGTGCGCAATGCCGGCGTCTAGCGACGACGCCGGCCCCCGACTGTCGCTTCGGTCAGTTGCTCGCGGCGGTCCGGGCGGCGAGAGTCGATCCATGGTCGGCGAATCCGATACAGGCGTCGTGTACGCCGGAGCGCCCGGTCGGCCGACCACCGTCACGGCCGTCCTGGACGCGCGTGCGGCGCTGACGCCGGACGCACCGTTCGTCCACTTCGACGGCACGGACCGGACGTTCGCCGAGGCCGTCGCGGCCGCAGAGCGCGCCGCCGACGCGCTGGCGTCGCTGGGCATCGCTCGGGGCAGCCGCGTCGCGCTGATGCTCCCGAACTCACTGGCGTTCCTCGACCTTTGGTTCGGATCCGCGCTGCTCGGCGCGGTGATGGTCCCGGTCAACACGGGCCTGAAGGGCGACGGGCTCCGCTACATCCTCGAGCACAGCCGGTCCGAGGTCGCGTTCGTCGAGGCGTCGCTCGCCGACGCGTTCGACGCGTCGCTCGGCTCCGACCTGCAGCTGCCGGCCTTCGTCCGCGGGGCCGGCCGCTCCGAGCACCCGACGATCGACGCGCTGCTCGCCGGCGGGCACCCGGCCGCCGCACGGGCGAACCTCGCGCCGTCGGACCTGGCCTCGATCCTCTACACCTCAGGGACGACCGGCCTGCCGAAGGGCGTCCGCAACGGCCACAACGCCTACGCGACCGCCGCCTTCGAGTTCACCCAGCGCATCGCGCAGGTGCAGCCCGACGACGTCCTGTACACGAGCCTGCCGCTGTTCCACGTGAACGCGCAGATGCTGACGACGATGGGCGCGCTCGTCTGCGGCCGGCCGATGGTCCTCGCACCGCGGTTCTCGGCGTCGGGCTTCTTCGACGACGCGCGGCGGCATGGGGCGACGATCTTCAACTACATCGGCGCGATGCTCACCATGCTGGCCAAGCAGCCGGTCCGTCCCGACGACGCTGACAACCCGCTGCGGGTCGCGATCGGCGGAGCGGCGCCGGCCGAGCTGTGGCCGGCCTTCGAGCAGCGGTTCGGCCTGCAGATCCGTGAGATCTACGGCCTCACCGAGACCGCCACCTTCTGCGTCGGCAGCCCCCCGGACGACGTGCGGGTGGGCAAGCTCGGCGTCCCGGTCAGCTGGGCCGAGGTGGAGGTGCGCCGGCCGGACGGCACGGTCGCCGACCACGGCGAAGCCGGTGAGATCGTCGTCCGGAGCACCCTGCCCGACGTCCTCTTCCAGGGGTACGACGGCAACCCCGAGGCGACCGCCGCCGCCATGGCGGGCGGCTGGTTCCACTCGGGCGACCGTGGCCGCCGGGACCCCGACGGCTACCTCGTCTTCCTCGATCGCCTCAAGGACTCCATCCGGCGTCGCGGCGAGAACATCTCGTCCTACGAGGTCGAGCGGATCGTCAACTCCCACCCCGACGTCCAGGAGAGCGCGGCCGTCGCCGTGCCATCCGAGCTGGGGGAGGACGAGGTCATGATCGTCGTGGTGCCTCGCGCGTCCGCGACGATCGACCCGGAGGAGCTGGTGGCGTTTTGCGCCGAGCGGATGGCGGCGTTCATGGTCCCGCGCTTCGTGCAGCAGCGCGACGCGCTGCCCAAGACCGCCACCGAACGCGTTCAGAAGTTCTCGCTGCGTGACGCCGGTCCAGGCGAGGCCTGGGACCGCCTGTCCGCAGCATCGTCGCGCTGAGAAACGATTCACATCATGAGGAGAGACGAGTACCGATGAGCACCACGCAGACCAGCACGACACAAGATGCCTTCATCGGCGTGGATGTCGGCGGGACCCATACCGACGTCTCCGTCGTCGTCGGCGACCGGATCGAGCGCGGCAAGGCGCTGACCACCTACGACGACTTCAGCCGCGGCGTACTTGAGGCGGTGGAGGTGGCCGCGGGCAAGTTCGAGCTCGGGCTCGCCGACCTTCTCGGCCGCACCAAGCTCTTCATCAACGGCACGACCGTCGTCACGAACTCGATCACGCAGCTGCGCGGCTCCCGCGTCGGCGTGCTCGTCACCTCCGGGTTCCGCGACACCTTCCGCTTCGCCGGCGGCCCGCGGCTCACCGAGCCCGACGACCACCTGCAGCGCAACGTCCCCGACCTCGTGAACCGCGCGGCGATCGCCGAGGTCGACGAGCGCATCGATTGGGCCGGCAACGTCCTGGTCCCGATCGACCTGGACCAGGTCCGGGCCGAGGCGACGCGGCTGGTCGAAGAGGTCGGCATCGACGCGCTGTCGATCTGCTTCCTGTCGAGCTTCGTCAACACCGAGCACGAGCTCGCCGCCGAGGCGGCCGTCAAGGAGCTGTATCCGGACCTCTTCGTCACGCCGTCGCACCGCGTCTTCCCGGTGGCCGGCGAGACCCGCCGCTGGACCACGGCGGTGCTCAACTCCTTCGTCCAGGAGAACGCCGAGGTCTACCTCAAGTCGCTCAGCAGCAAGCTGCGCGAGGCCGGCCTGAGCGGCGGCCTGGCGTTCTTCCAGGGGCTCGGCGGCGGCATCAGCCTCGACAAGGCGCGCCAGTACCCGCTGGCGCTGCTCGGCTCCGGACCGGCCGGCGGCGCGATCGGTGCCAACGAGCTGGCCAAGCGCATGGGGCACAAGCGCGTCCTCCTGGGCGACATGGGCGGGACGAGCTTCGACACCGGGATCATCGTCGACAATGAGATCCACATCGACAAGAACCTCCAGCTCGGCCCGTTCCAGACCGGCGTGAACCTCGTCGACGTGATCTCGGTCGGCGCCGGCGGCGGCTCGATCGCCTGGGTCAGCGAGCGCGGCGTCCCGCAGGTCGGCCCGCAGAGCGCGGGCTCGACGCCCGGGCCGGCAGCGCTCGACCGCGGCGGCAAGCAGCCGACCGTGACCGACGCCATGGTCACGCTCGGCTTCATCGACCCCGACCGCTATCTCGGCGGCCGCGTGCAGCTGCGTCCCGAGCTGGCCCGCGCCGCGCTCGACGAGATGCTCGGCGAGCGTTTCGGCTGGTCCACCGACCAGGCGGCCGCGGCCGTCCACGACCTCGTCGTCGTCAACATGGCGAACGCCGTCCGGGAGGTCAGCGTCGGCAAGGGCCACGACCCGCGGGAGTTCCTGTTCCTGGCCTACGGCGGCACGCTGCCGCTGTTCGCTTCGCAGATCGCCGAGCGCCTGGACATCTCGACGATCGTCATCCCGCAGAACAGCTCCGTCTTCTGCGCGCTGGGCGTGCTGTCGTCCGACTTCGTCGTCCGCAATGACCAGGGCATCGGGATGGACATGAGCAAGCCCGACGGCATCGGCCGGGTCAACGAGATCGCGCGCAAGATGGTCGCCGACGGCCAGAGGGAGATGGAAGGTGAGGGCTTTGCCGGCGACGCGATCGAGATCCAGTGCAGCGCCGACCTGCGCTTCCAGGGCCAGGAGTACGAGCTGACGCTCCCGCTCCCGGACCGCCCCCTCGACGAGGCCGACGTGACCCGGCTCGCGGACGAGTTCTTCAACCTCTACGAGCGGACGTACGGCGAGGGCACCGCGTGGGTCGGGGTGCCGTCGACGCTGGTCAACTACAGCGTGACCGTCACCGGCCGGCAGCCGCGGCCGCCGCTCATCACCGCGACGCGCAACGGCCACACGCCCGAGGGCGCGCTGCGCGGGACCCGCAACGCCTACCTGCCGGACGTCGGCAGCCGTCAGGAGATCCCGGTCTACGACGGGGCGCTCTGCGGCGCCGGCATCCGCATCGAAGGCCCGGCGATCATCGACGAGACCGACACCACGATCTACGTCCCCAAGGGAACGACCGCCGAGCGCGACGAGTTCCTCAACTACGTCCTCACCCGATAAGGAAGACAGAGACATGGCTACGCGCGACTACGACGTCATCGCTGCAGAGGTGCACCGCAAGGCGCTGCAGAACCTCACCAACGAGATGGCGATCACCCTCGTCCGGACGTCCGGCTCCCCGATCGTGACGGACGCGAAGGACTTTTCGACCTGTCTGCTCGACACCAACTGCGAGCACCTCGGCTTCTCGAGCTACGTCCTGTTCCACCTCGGCTCGTCGCTCATCGGCACCAAGGTCATCGACAGCCTTTTCGTCGAGGGCGAGATCCAGCCGGGCGACGGCTGGATCGTCAACGACCCGCACGACGGCGGCGCGATGCACCAGGGCGACGTCTCGGTGATCATGCCGACCTTCTACAAGGGCGAGCACCTGGGCTGGAGCTTCGCCAACATGCACGTGCTCGACATCGGCGGCGTCGGCATCTCGGGCTACGCCCCCGGCGCCCATGACGTCTACCAGGAGGGGCTGCGGTTCCCGCCCGTGCGGATCATTCGCGGCGGCGCCATCGACCGCGAGTGGGAGTCGTTCATCGCGGCGAACGTCCGCGCGCCCGGCCCGGTGCTCAACGACATCCGGTCGATGATCGCGGCGAACAACACCGCGACCCGCAAGCTCACCGAGATCGTCGACGAGTTCGGCCTCGAGGCGCACCGCGAGTACTGCGAGATCAACAAGGACCTCACCGAGCAGGTGCTGCGTGATCGCATCGCGGCGATCCCGGACGGCGTCTACGAGGCGATCGACTGGAACGAGTTCGACGGCCACGAGGGACCGGACCTGCTCCTCGAGCTCAAGCTCAAGCTGGAGGTCGAGGGCACGAACCTCAAGTTCACCTACTCCGGCGTGCCGCAGATCGACGCGTTCGTCAACTCGACTGAGGGCGCGATGCTCGGGCAGACGATGACCGGGCTGGTCACGATGCTCGCGTACGGCGACCTCCCGATCAACGGCGGCATCTGGCGCCCGATCGAGTTCGACCTCGGCCCGCGTGGCACGATCGTCAACTCCGAGCCGCCGGCACCTGTCAGCAACGCGCACTCCGAGGTGGGCATGCGCGCCTGCAAGCTGACCAAGGCCGTGCTCAACCAGGCGCTCTCCCTCAGCGAGGACCCGGTCCTGCGCGGACGGGTCGCCGGCCAGTGCCAGGACGGGTGGCCGGGCGGCGCGCTGTTCGGCACCAACCAGCACGGCGGCGTGTCCGTGATGTTCTACGTCGACAACGCGACCGGCTCCGGCGGCGGCGCCCAGACGGTCGGTGACGGCCAGGACTCCTACGGCCTCACGTGCATGACCGGCTGCGGCCTGGCCGACGTCGAGGTCCACGAGGCCGCCGACCCGGTGGTGTTCCTGTGGCGCTCGCTGATCCCGAACTCCGGCGGCCCCGGCCAGTTCCGTGGCGGCTCGGCGCTGGAGCAGGCCTACGTGATGCACTACACCGACAGCATGGGCGGGGTCGGCTTCAACGCGACCGCGCAGGTGCCGCCGATCGGCTTCGGCGGTGGCTATCCCGCGTCGGCCGGCAACTTCTACCCCGTGCGTGAGACGAACGTCGCCAAGCTCCTGGAGGACGGGAAGCTGCCGACGCAGGCTCGCCTCGAGGGCACGAACGAGCCGACGCGGTCGAAGCTGACGCATCTGGTCATCGGACGCGGCGACGTCCTGGTCACCGTCAGCGGCGGGGGAGGCGGCCTCGGCGATCCGCTGCTGCGCGATCCGGCGCTCGTCGTCGCCGACGTCGTCGCCGGCTACCTGACGGCCGCGCACGCCCGGGAGATCTACGGCGTGATCGTGACGCCGGAGGGCGAGCACGACGTCGCGGCCAGCGACGCCCGGCAGGCAGAGATCCGCCGTGGCCGGATCGGCGGCGAGCCGACAGCGGAGCTGCGCGCGCCGGCGTCGATCGGCGTGTCGGTCGTCCTCGAGGACGACCAGTGGCGGTGCGGCTCTTGCTCCGAGGTCCTGTCCGGCGCGGACGACAATTGGCGCGAAGGTGCGTCAATTCTGATCGACCGGCCGCTGGCCGAGCGCTACGGCGAGCTCGAGATGAAGGTCCGCGATCGCATCGAATCGCCGCGGGTGCAGCTGCGCGAGTACTGCTGCCCGTCGTGCGCGGCGAGCCTCACGGTGGACGTCGTGACCGACGGCCTCGCACCGTTGGTGGCCGCGAAGGCCCGGGTCGGCGCACGCGCCGGCTAGATCCACCCGCAGGTCGGGCGGGGGCCCGACTGACGGGAGGCACGACGCCGCGCACGTTCACGTGCGCGGCGTCCTGTGTTGTGGGGTGGTCTGTCGCAAGCGCCAGTTGTCCGCGTGCCATCGCGGACCTAGCCTCGAAGCATGCGCACTCTCATCACCACTGCGTTGCAGATCGACCACCCGCTGCTGGCGTTCTCGCACAGCGAACGGGTCGTGCTGGAGGTCTCCCGGGCCGGCGGCATGGGCGTCCTCGGGGCCGCGCAGCTGACCGCCGACGACCTCGAGCGCAAGCTCGCCTGGCTCGACGAGCGCATCGGCGACCATCGCTACGGCGTCGACGTCCTGCTGCCGAGCCGCTACGCCGGCGACGACGAAGGCGGCCTCGAGCGCGACGAGCTTGTCGCGCAGGTTCCGCAGGCGCACCGCGACTTCGTCCAGCGCGTGATGGATGACTACGCCGTCCCGCAGCTCGAGGAGGGCTACGAGTTCGGCGACATCGTCGACGGCCGTGGGGTCCCGGTCACCGGCAACCACCTCTACTCGCTGCGCGACACGATGCCGCTGGTCGACGTGTGCCTGCAGTCCCGGATGACCCTGTTCGCCAACGCGCTGGGCGTCGCGCCGACCGAGGTCATCGACGCGTTCCACGAGAAGGACATGCTCGTCGCCGGCCTCGCCGGGACGCCGCGCCACGGCGAGAAGCACCGCGAGGCCGGGACGGACATCGTCATCGCACAGGGCTCCGAGGCGGGCGGCCACACCGGCGACGTGGGGAGCATGGTCCTCATCCCCGACATGGTCGACGCGGTCGATGGCCTGCCGGTTCTCGCCGCGGGCGGGATCGCCAGCGGCCGGCAGATGGCCGCGGCCCTCGTGCTCGGCGCCAGCGGCGTCTGGACCGGCTCGGTGTGGCTGACGACGGAGGAGGCCGAGACGACGCCCGTCGTCCGGCAGAAGCTGCTGGCCGCCCGCACGAGCGACACCGTGCGCTCGCGCTCGATGACCGGCCGGCCCGCGCGCCAGCTTCGCTCTGCCTGGACCGACGCGTGGGAGACGCCCGACGCCCCGGAGACCCTGCCGATGCCGCTCCAGGGCATCCTCTCCGCTGAGCCCCAGGTCCGCATCTCGCGCGCCGCCGAGGCCGGCGAGGGCCGCGCCGAGGAGCTGGCCAACTACTTCGTCGGGCAGGTGGTCGGCCGCCTCAGCGCGGTGCGCCCGGCTGCCGAGGTCGTGAACGACATCGTCGGCGAATGCGAGCGCATCCTCGGCGTCGTCGAGGTCGCGGACGGGGTGGTCCGGTAGGCGGCCCGGGGGCAGAGCCGTGCCGTCGCTGATCACGCGTGAGGAGGCCCGCGCGCTGGGGGCCTTGACCGAGAAGGCCGATATCGAGGCGCTCGTGGCGCGGGCGTGGGACGCGCGCGTGGCGACGTTCGGTGACGCCACGGACCTGTGCTCGCTGGTGAACGCCAAGTCCGGCGGGTGCGCACAGGACTGCGGGTTCTGCGCGCAGTCGCGGTTCGCGGAGTCGGAGACGCCGATGCACGCGATGATGGAGCCCGAGCAGATCCTCGAGCACGCCAAGGCCGCCGAGGCCGCCGGCGCCCACCGCTTCTGCATGGTCACGCAGGGGCAGGGGCTGACGAAGCGCGACTTTCAGAAGATTCTCGACGGCGCGCGCCTGGTCGCCGAGCACACCAACCTCAAGCGCTGCGCGTCCGTCGGGCACATGTCCGTGGACCGCGCCAAGCAGCTGAAGGACGCCGGGATCCAGCGGGTCCATCACAACGTCGAGACGGCCGAGTCCTACTACCCCGAGGTCTCCACGACCGTCCGCTACGAGGGGCGTCTGCGCACGATCGACGCCGTCCGCGAGGCCGGCCTGGAGACCTGCGTGGGCGGGATCCTCAACCTCGGCGAGTCCGACGAGCAGCGCGTGCAGATGGCGTTCGAGCTGGCGTCGATCAACCCCACGTCGGTGCCGATCAACCTGCTGAACCCCCGCCCGGGCACGAAATTCGGCGACCGGGACTACCTGGACCCGTGGGAGGCGGTCAAGTGGATCGCGATCTTCCGCCTCGTCCTGCCCGAGGCGCTCTTCCGCCTCTGCGGGGGCCGCGTGGAGAACATCGGCGACCTGCAGCCGCTGGCGGTCAAGGCCGGGCTGAACGGCGTGATGATGGGCAACTTCCTCACGACGCTGGGCAACACGCCCGAGCAGGACCGCAAGATGTTCGAGGATCTGGGCCTGAACATCGCCCGCCACGACGACAACGGCGCAAACCCGCGTCCCGACAACCGCTCGGGCTGGCTGCACGGCGAGACACCGGACGTCATCGAGACCTACGTCGACACGCGCGCCGAGGCCGAGGCCGCCGGCATCGAGATCAAGCTCTGGGACCCCGCCTCGCAGCTGCGCTTCGCCAA
>JAOPZD010000117.1 GCA_025964295.1 Conexibacter sp. | reverse complement strand
GCCCTCGAAGGCGGTGCGGAGGAAGCGCTCGACGATCGCGTCGGCCTCCTGGGGCGCGAGGCGAGAGCCGGAGAGGGTCACGGTGTTGGCGTCGTTGTGGCGCCGGGCCATCTCGACCTCGGACGGGTCGTGCGCGTTGACCGCGCGGACCCCGGCGACCTTGTTGGCGACGATCGCGACGCCGACACCCGAGCCGCAGGCCAGCACCGCGCGGTCGACCTGGCCGTCGCTGACCAGGCGGGCGGCGTGCTGGGCGAACGCCGGGTAGTCGACGGACTCGGGCGTGCGGGTGCCCACGTCGACGACCTCGTGCCCCTCGGCCAGCAGCCCGTCCTTGACGTGCTCCTTGAGGTGGTAGCCCGCGTGGTCTGACCCGACGGCGATCACCATGAGGCGCGCAATGTACCGCGCAACGGCGTGCTGGGGAACGCCCGCGCCGGTGCCCGATCAGCCGGTGAGCCCGTCGAGGGCGGCGACGACGCGGCCCCGTGGAACGGCGCCCTGGCGGACGATCTCCCAGGCGCCCTCGTCCTCGAACCGGCGCAGGTCGACGACCGTCGACGCGGTGCCGTCGAGCTCCCCCGCATCGAGGAGCAGATCTGCGGCGTCGCGGATCCTTGCGGGCACGTCCTCGAGACGCCGCGCCTCCGCGCCGCCGGACGGGTTCGCGCTGGACTGGAGCACCGGCCAGCGCACCGCGCTCAACGCCGCGGTCGCCGGGCCCAGGGCCGGCACGCGCAGGCCGAGCGTCGTCGGGTCGGGGCCGCAGGCCAGCGGGAACCGCCGCGCCGGGTTGGGCAGCAGGACCGTGACGGCGCCGGGCAGCAGCCGCTCGAGCGCCGCGCCGGTGCGCGGGCCCAGCTCGGGGAGGGCCGCCCGCGCGAGCTCGAGCGAGAAGAACAGCACCGCGGCGGGCTTGTCGGGGCGTCGTCCCTTGATCGCATACAGGCGCATCACCGCGTCCGCGGTGTCCGCGTCGCAGGCGAGGCCGTAGACGGTGTCGGCGCCGAACACCGCGACGCCGCCGACCGCCATGCAGCGCTCGAAGGTGTGGGCTTGGTCGGCCGTGATCATCGACGCCCCACGACGACGCGCTCGATGCCCGCCAGGTCGGTCACGACGTCGACGTCCGGGAACCCCGCGGCCGACACCAGCGCCCGGACCGCGGGCGCCTGCCCCGCGCCGACCTCCAGCGCGACGAGCTGCGCGCGCGTTGCCGCGGCCTGCGTGAGGAGCGGGCGGATGACGCTCAGGCCCTCGGCGCCCGCGAACAGCGCGCCGTGCGGCTCGTGGGCCACGACGTCGGGCGCGATCCCCCGCCGGTCGCCGTCGGGGACGTACGGCGGGTTGGAGACGATCGCGTGGACCTCGGGGTCGACGCCGTCGAGCAGATCGGCCTGCGTGAACGCGACGGCCAGGCCGAGGCGCCGGGCGTTGGCGCGCGCGACGGCGAGCGCATCGGCGCTGATGTCGCTTGCGCTGACCTCCAGGTCGGGCCGCTCGTCCTTGAGCGCGAGGGCGACGGCACCGCTGCCGGTGCCCACGTCGTGGACGCGGACGCCGCGCGGCAGGTCGAGCAGCGCCTCGACGAGGTGCTCGGTCTCGGGCCGCGGGACCAGGACGCGGGCGTCGACGGCGAGGTCGAGGTGGCGGAAGCCCTTGTGGCCGACGAGGTAGGCGACCGGCACGCGCTCGACGGTGCGCCGCCGGATCGCGTCGCGAAACCAGCGCGCCGCGTCGCCGGCGACCTCGCGGTCGGGGTCCAGCCACAGCGCGGTGCGGTCGACGCCGAGCGCGTGGCCGAGCAGGATCTCGGCGTCCAGGCGCGGCGTGTCGACCCGGGCGGCGTTGAGCGCGACGAGCGCCGAGTCCAGCGCCTCGCGCACGCCGACGCCCGCGAAGGGGGAGCCCATCGTCAGCGCGGCTTACGCCGCCTGCTCCTCGAGGCCGCGGCGCTTCTCGTCGTCCTGCAGCGCGGCGGTGAACTCGTCCAGCTCGCCTTCGAGCACCGCGTCGAGGTTGTGGGCGGTGTGCTTGATGCGGTGGTCGGTGACGCGCCGCTCGCCGTAGTTGTAGGTCCTGATCTTCTCGGCGCGGTCGCCGGTGCCGACCTGGGAGCGGCGCGCGTCGGCGGCGGCCGACTGCTGCTCGGCCAGCGCGCGCTCGTCGAGGCGCGCGCGCAGGACGCGCATCGCCTTCTCGCGGTTCTGCAGCTGGCTCTTCTCGTCCTGCATCGCCACGGAGACACCCGACGGCTTGTGGGTGATCCGCACGGCCGAGTCGGTGGTGTTGACCGACTGGCCGCCCGGGCCGCCGGAGCGATAGACGTCGATCTGCAGGTCGTTCTGGTCGATGTGGACGTCGACGTCCTCGGCCTCGGGCAGCACGGCGACGGTGGCGGTCGACGTGTGGATGCGGCCCTGGGACTCGGTGGCCGGCACGCGCTGGACGCGGTGCGTCCCGCCCTCGAACTTGAAGATCGAGTAGGCGCCGTCGCCCTTGATCGAGAACGTGTACTTGCCCTCGCCGACGTCGAGGGGCTCGGTGGAGAAGCCGCGGCGCTCGGCGTAGCGGGTGAACATCCGGTAGAGGTCGCCGGCCCACAGGCCGGCCTCGTCGCCGCCGGCGCCGCCCTGGATCTCGACGATGACGTTCTTGTCGTCGTTGGGATCGGGCGCGACCATCGCGAGCCGGATCTCCTCCTCGAGCTCCTCGATGCGCGCCTCGGACGTGCGCAGCAGGTCGCGCAGCTCGGGGTCCTCGCCCTCGGCCAGCAGCTCGCGCGAGCCGGCGGCGTCGTCGGAGGCGTGGCGCCACTCCTCGGCCAGCTTGGCCGGCGCCTCCAGGCGCCGGTACTCGCGCCCGACCTCGGCGTAGCGGTTGCGATCCCCGATCACCTCGGGCTCGGTCATCAGGCGGCCGACCTCGGCGAAGCGGGTCTCGATCTGCTCGACGAGGGACTCGATCATGCGACGACCGAGCGTAGCGATGCGAGCTACGCCACGACTTCCATGCCCACCTTGTCCTCGTCGGAGGCACCCATCGGGTTCTCCAGCGCGAGGACGGCGTTCATGGCGGCGATGGCGACCGCGAGCTGGTCCAGGTCCGGCTCGCGGGTGGTGAGCTTCTGCAGCTGCAGGCCCGGGTACATGACCGCGCGGACCCAGCCGCGACGGCGGTTCTTGCCCGCGAACTTGATCAGCTCGAACGAGATGCCGGCGATCAGCGGGACGCCGACGATGCGCGTCAGCACCAGCCAGTACCAGGCGGGCAGGCCGATCGGGGCGAAGACGAAGATCGCGACGATCATCACGACGAGCAGAAAGCTCGTGCCGCAGCGGGGGTGCAGCCGCGAGAAGCGCTGGGCGTTCTCGGGCGTGAGCTCGAGCCCCGCCTCGTAGCAGGAGATCGTCTTGTGCTCGGCGCCGTGGTACTCGAAGACGCGGCGCAGGTCGCGCAGGCGCGAGAGCAGCAGCAGGTAGCCGAGGAAGATGCCGGTCCGCAGGACGCCCTCGACGAGCCAGAACAGGAACGACGAGTCGAGCTGGTCCTTGACCAGGCTGGTCAGCCCGACCGGGATGACGAAGAAGAGGCCGACCGCCAGCAGGATCGCGACGAGGACCGTCCCGAACCAGACGCCGCCGGAGATCTCCTCCTCCTCTTCGGGCAGCTGGGCGTTGGCGCTGATGCCCAGCGCCTTGAAGCCGATCGCCAGCGACTCGCCGAGCGCGACGACGCCGCGGATCAGCGGCAGCCGCAGCAGGCGGTGCTTCTTGAGGACGGACGTCAGCGGGTGGCTGACGACCTCGATCTCGCCGAGCGGGACCTCCTCGGCGTCGAGCCCGCCCTCCTTGAGCTGCTCGGGCAGGGGCGCGCGGACGGCGACGGCCCACGTGGAGACGCCGCGCATCATCACGCCCTCGAGGACGGCCTGGCCGCCTACGGGGGCGTCGCGCTGAGCGACGAGCGCGTCACCGAACGCACCGTCGCCGACGGCTACTGCTGCGCCGTCGGCGGGGCGCGGTGCGTCCGGCATCGTGTGCGGTGCTAGTCCTTCGTGCCGGCGGCGCGAGCCTGACGGCGCTTGAAGCGGTCGATGCGGCCACCGGTGTCCACGAGCTTCTGACGGCCCGTGTAGAACGGATGGCACTGCGCGCACACCTCGACGTGGATGTCGGCCTGCGTCGAGCGCGTGTAGAAGTCGTTGCCACACGTACAGGTGACGTGCGAAACGACGTACTCAGGGTGGATTCCGGTCTTCATGATCGCTGTCCAGTGTAGCGTCATGCCACCGTCCGGAACGCTGCGCTATGCCAGCGGGCAGGGGCGCTGCACGACGTCGTCGGACTCGACGCTCTCGTCCACCGCGTTGGCGGCGTCGATCGTGACCGTGATCGTCGATCCCGGCGCGCACCTGGGGGCCGCGATCGTCCGGCTGACGCGGTCGCCGGCGGCCAGCGGACCGAGCACGACCGGGTCGGTGGTCGTGCCGTCGACCGTCACGGTCACCGCGAAGGGCACCGCGTCGGAGTGGCCGTCGTTGCCGACCGACACCGAGTAGGCGGCGGTGTCGTTGGCCAGCGCGACGGCGTCGAGGCCGCCGAAGACGAGGTCGGGGCGCGGGTCGGGCTGCTCGCAGGCGGGCGTGGTGCGCGTGGCGGTGCGCTGCGCGTGGCCCTTGGCGTCATACCAGCGAAACGTGACGACCGCGCGGTAGGCGGCGGGCGCGGCGAGCGCCTCGATGCGCTTGGTGAAGACGAAGCCCTGGCGCCCTGGCTCGGACTTCTCCCACACGCCCCAGCCGGGAACGACGACCTTCTTGTAGATCCCCTTGGGCCCGGCGCCCGTGCGCTGGGCCAGGACGAAGCGCATCTGCATCCGCTTCGTCGCGCTCGCGGCGGGCATCGAGCCGGTGAACACGGCGGCCCGCTCGGCCTCGTCGGCGCCCGTCGTGCAGGCGGCGAGCTTGGCCGAGAGCGTGACCTTGTCGGCGGCGTGTGCGGGCGCGGCCGCTGCGGCGGCGGCGACGAGCGCGAGCAGGGCGGTGGGGAAGGTGCGGCGCATCCGTCTGAAGGAACAAGCGTAGGGGCGAACGGTTGCGGTGCCGCGCCGCAACGACGGAGGGGCGCCTTTTCAGGCGCCCCTCCGTCCCTGCTCTGCTCCAGGTCCCCGGGGGGACTAGGTCTGCTGGTACAGCGGCCCGTCGCCGCCCTCGGGCGTCGTCAGGCGACCGCCCTTGGCGGTGATCGCGCCACACTGCACGCAGTTGGTGTAGTTGACGATCACGTCGACGTTGCCGTGCTCCGGCGCGTCGTCGGGGATCTCGTACACGCCGGCCGGGCACATCCACTTCCACGTCTCGGCGACCTCGCGCGGGACGCTCTTCTGGACGCGGATGTGGTTGGGCGCGTCATCGCGGGTCGCGTTGCCCGTGATGAAGACCGAGGACAGCTTGTCGAACGTGTACTTGCCGTCCGGCTTGGGATAGCCGTCCTTGGTCTTGCCGATGAACATCGGCTTCTGGTCCTGCTTGTGCCACGCCAGCTTGCCCGGGGGCAGCTTGCCCTTGGTGGCGATCGCCAGGTTGACGATCGGCCCACCGCGCAGGAAGCCCTTCTGGAACGGCTGGCGGGTGTTGCGGACCTCGTAGAGCTCCTTGCCGATCGAGGACTCCTCGACGGCGTCCTCGTAGGCCTCCAGCGAGGTCTGCCCGTTCTTCAGCGCGTGGTAGATCGCCTCGCCGGCCAGGATGCCCGACTTGATGCAGTGGTGGACGCCCTTGAGCGCCACCGTGTCGACCATGCCCGCCGAGTCGCCGACCAGCAGCGCGCCCGGCATCGTCAGCTTGG
>JAOPZD010000110.1 GCA_025964295.1 Conexibacter sp. | reverse complement strand
GCCGCCCCGCCGCCCGCCCGTCCTCGCCCTCACGACGCTCGCCGCGCTCGGCGCCGCGCTGGCCGCCGGCTGCAACGGCCCGACGCCCGCCGACCTGTGGGTCGTCAGCCGCACGGGGACGATCCCGGGCGCGAAGCTGGACGTGCGCTTCATCGACGACGGCCACGTGTCCTGCAACCGCGGGCCGGCCAAGGCGATCAGCTCGGCGCAGCTGATCACCGCGCGCGAGATCCGGCGCGAGCTCGACGGCGAGAAGGACGAGGACGTCGGGCTCGCCGAGAAGCACATCGACCTGCCCCCGGGCTCGATCTCGTCGCTGAGCTTCCGCGTGCGCAGCGAGAAGGGGACGGTCGCGTTCAGCGACACCTCCAAGGGCCAGCCGCAGACGTTCTACCGGATCGCCGAGCTCACGCGCGAGGTCGCCAAGGGCGTCTGCGGCCTGGCGCGCTGAGGCCGTCCGGGTCATCAGGCGCGCTTATCGCTGCGCCAAGACATCATCATCCTGGCTGGGGCACCGACCTGGGACACTCGCTGCCGTGTCCGCTCGCGCCTGGCTCTCGCTCTCGATCACCGCGGCGCTGTGGGGCGCGTCGTACATGTTCATCAAGGTCGCGCTCGACGGCGGCCTCTCGGAGGGCTTCATCATCTGCGCGCGGACGATCCTCGGCGCGGCCGTGCTGCTGCCGATGGCGATCCGCGCCGGCGCGATCGGGATGCTCGTCGCCCGGAAGTGGTGGGCGCTGGCGCTGGCCGCCGCCCAGGTCATCGTCCCGTTCGGGCTGATCACCTTCGGCGAGAACCACGTGCCGTCGTCGCTGGCCGGGATCCTCGTCGCGACCGCGCCGCTGTTCCTTGCGCTGCTCGCCGTCAGGTTCGACCCGGCCGAGCGCTCCCACGGCTGGGGCCTGGTCGGCGTCGTGCTCGGCATGGTCGGCGTCGTCCTGCTCTTCGGCGTCGACCTCAGCGGTGACGCCGAGACGCTGCTCGGCGGCCTGATGATCGTCGGCGCGGGCGCCTGCTACGCGGTCGCGGTGCTGATCGCCAAGCGCGCCTTCACCGGCGTGCCGCCGGTCGGCGTCGCGGCCTCCAACCTCGTGATCAGCGCGGTCGTCTGGCTGCCGGTCGCGCTCGTCTCGCTGCCGACGCACGGCCCGGGCGCCAACGCGGTGCTGTCGATGATCGCCCTGGGCGCGGGCGGCACCGGCCTCGCGTTCCTGTTCTTCTACACCTCGATCGCGCAGGTCGGCCCGGCGCGCGCGTCGGTCGTCGCCTACGTGGCGCCGGCCTTCGCGGTGGTCTACGGCGTCGTGCTGCTCGGCGAGTCGCTCACGCTCGGGACCATCGGCGGCCTGCTGCTGATCCTGGCCGGCTCGTGGCTGGCGGCGTCGGGCCGCCTGCCCTCGCGGCTCAGCCGAAGCGCACCTTCCCGTTCGAGCGCGCCCGAGCCTGCGCGCGTTCGATGAAGTCCAGCCGCTTGACGGCGGCGCGGAACAGGCGGGCGACCAGGCGCAGGCGCGCGTTCTCGGAGCGCAGGTCGAGCAGCCCCTGCTTGGCGTCGGGGCCGAAGTCGACCGTCGCGGCCATCTCGTAGGCGGTCAGCGGCTCGAGCACCTCGGGCTCGAGGACCTTGTCGGTGGCCTCCTCGACGAGCTCGCCGTAGGCGGCGTGCGCGTCCTCGACGATCTTGACGTCCGGCGGCTCCTCCTTGTCGTCGAGGAACTCGATCGCGCCGGCCGGGTAGGGGTGGTCGAAGTGCTCCTCGACGATCCGGAACGGCCGCGTGCCGCGGGTGAGGATGTCGATGCGACCGTCCTCGTGGCGCTCGAGGACCTCGGTGATCTCCATCGCGCAGCCGTTGGGCTTCAGCCCGTCCTCGGCGGCCCACACGATCCCGAACTCCTGCCCGTCGGCGAGCACCTCGGCGATCATCGCCTTGTAGCGGTCCTCGAAGATGTGCAGCGGCACGATCTCGTGCGGGACGGCCACCATGCCGAGCGGGAAGAGCGGGAAGTCGGGTCGAAGCTCGCCCATGTGGCGATTGTAGGTTGAGCCAGACGTCGCGGCACCCCGTATGACCTGACGTGGACGCCACCGCGATCGTCTGGTTCCGGCGCGACCTGCGGGTGCACGACCACCCCGCGCTGGTCGCCGCGCGCGAGCGCTTCGCGCGCGTCGTCCCGCTGTTCGTGATCGACGACAACCTGCTGCACGGGCGCTACGCGAGCCCGGCGCGGGCGCGGTTCATGCTCGGCTGCCTCACCGCTCTGGACGGCACGCTGCGCGAGCGCGGGTCCGGGCTGGTGGTCCGCCACGGCGCCCCGGAGCGGGAGGTCGTGGCGCTGGCGCGCGAGGTCGGCGCGCAGGCCGTGCTGTGGACCAGCGACGTCGCGCCCTACGCCCGCCGCCGCGACGCGCGGGTGACCGGCGCGCTGCGCGACGCGGGCGTCGAGGCGCGGCCGCAGACCGGCGGCTACCTCGTCGACGTCTCCCAGCCGCGCACGCAGGGCGGCAGGCCCTACGTGGTCTTCTCGCCGTTTCAGCGCGCGATAGCGCAGGTCCGGCGCCGGGCCGTGCACCGCGCGCCGGACGACCTGCCGGCGCTGCCCAGCGGGCTGCGCAAGGGCCGGATC
>JAOPZD010000105.1 GCA_025964295.1 Conexibacter sp. | reverse complement strand
GCCGGCGGTCGCCCCGCCGGCAGTGGCCGCGCCGGTCGCGGAGGCCGCATGAGCGCGCTCGCCGGCCGCGTCGCGGCGCTCGGAGCACGACCGGCCCGAGACGATCGAGGAGACCGCCGAGCTGGTCAGCGCCGCGCCACCGCCGCAACGGCGGCTCGTTCTCCTCCGGCGACCGGCTACCGCTGAGCGGCCAGGCGATCAGTCACGCCGGAGCAGGCCGGTGACCGCGCCCACCAGCAGCCCGGTCATCAACCACCCGAGGACCGCCTCTGAAGCGGTGAGATAGCCGTAACGGTGGCGCACCGGCGTCCAGTCGGCGGTCTGCCCGAGGTCGACCGGCAGGAACGCGTCGGCGGAGTACATCAGGCCCGAGTAGTCCGACGCCTCGGCCTTGCGGGTGGCGAATGCCCCGCAGACGCCCTTCGTGTCGCGCGGGCAGCCGTCGAGCTCGAAGAAGGCGCCCACCCAGAAGACGGCGATGATCAGCGCCGACACCCAGAAGAACCGAAACGGCCTGTAGCCGTAGCCGAGCACGATCCCGTACGCGCGGGAGACGGCGTGCCAGAAGCGGCCGGGCCGTCCGCGGTCGGCCCGCGCGCGTTCGCGTGCGATCGCGACGGTGCGCGCCGCCGACTCGTGCCCTGCCCCGCGGAGCGCGGCGCGCACCTGGTCGTAGGGACGTGGGCTCCAATCCTTCCCGTCCTGCTGCCCGAGCCAGGCGATGCGGCGGTCGATCGCGTCCTTGTCCGTCGGTCCGGTGAGGCCGTCGAGGGACATGCCGTTGAGCCTGGGCCGGACGCGGTCCCAGCTGTCGAGCTGGTCGTCGAGGAAGCCGATCCGCGCCTGGCTGAGGTCGACGGCGATCCAGGGGTCGTCGTCGGTGCGCCGGCGTGTCTTGAACGTCAGGCTCCCGCCGATGCGCGTTCGGACGAAGCTCGCCTCGGTGCCGGCGAGCCGGGTCCCCTCCAGGTTCACGTCGCTGGAGATGTCCATCGCCGACATGCCGAGGACGCCGCCGATGATCGCCTCCTTGAGGCTGACCTCGCCGCGCACCTGGCTGCGCGTGAGGATGAGGTCGCCGCGGAACTCGCCAGAGGTGCAGAGGATGCCGCCCGCGACGCGCGCGTTCTGACCGCTGACGTGACCCTCGGCCACGAAGTCGTGCGGTCCGCCGTCGCGGAGGTACACCCGTCCCCCGACGCGCGCGCCGTCGAGGTTCAGCGAGCGTCCTTTGTCCGTCGCGCCCAGCTGGGCGCCGCTGAGGTTGAGGTCGCCGCCGATCGCGGCCGACGGCAACCGCAACCCACAGCACCGAAAGCCTCGGCCGATCACGAGGTCGTGCCCGACCTCCAAGCGGCCCGCCGTCATCGCGTTGGCCGAGCCGCCGACGATGTCGAGCGACACGACTCGCAGGTCGGCCAGTTGCAAGCCACAGAACCTGGTGTCCTCGAACTCCACCGCATAGTCGAGTCGCAGCCCTCGCAGATCGAGATCGCCCGTCAGCCTGGCCCCGCCGATCGAGAGCCGCCCAAGTTGCCCGTCGATCATCTGGGGTGCGTAGATCAACAGTCGGCGCACCACCGTGGCGCGCACGCACCGCACGTCGGCGGCGGCCGCGCGGCCGAAGATCGCCGCCACCAGCCTGCGCTCGAGACCGGTGGCGTCGTCATCGGGGAACACCGCGGCGCTGAACGCGGCCAGGGACACAGCCGACCAGTCTCCGCGCCATCGTGCGCGGTTGCAAGCGCCCCGCGCTCAGCCGCCCTCACCCTCGATGTCGAGGTGCGGCAGGCGGCGGTCCAGCCAGCCCGGCAGCGTCCAGGCGCGCGCGCCGAGGAGCGCGAGGACCGCGGGGACGAGCGTCATCCTCACCAGGAACGCGTCGGCCAGGACGCCGAAGGCGAGGCTGAAGGCGATGGACTTGATCACGACGTCGTCGCCGGTGACGAACGCGGAGAAGACCGATACCATGATCAACGCGGCCGCGGTCACGACGCGGGCCGAGGCGGTGAAGCCGCTGATGACGGCCTGGGTCGGCGGCTCGCCGCGCAGGTGGCTCTCGCGCATGCGCGCGACGAGGAAGACCTCGTAGTCCATCGCCAGGCCGAAGAGGATCGCGATCAGCAGGACCGGCAGGAAGCTGACGATCGGGCTCGGCGTCTCGACGCCGAGCAGGCCGCTCAGGTGGCCCTCCTGGAACGTCCACGTCGCGATGCCCAGCGCGGCCGCGATCGTCAGCAGGAAGCCGAGCACCGCCTTGACCGGCACGGCGAGCGAGCGGAAGGCGAGCATCAGCAGGACGAGCGCGAGGCCGACGATCACCACCAGGAACGCCGGCAGCCCCGCGCTGATCTTGTCGGAGGTGTCGATGTTGATCGCCGTGCGACCGGTGACGTAGCCGCGGATGTGGTACCGCGCGGCGGCGTCGCGCGCGCGGGAGCGGATGAGCTTGACCAGCGCCTTCGTCTTCTCCGAGGCCGGGCCGCCGCTGGGCGTGACCGACACGATGGCGATCGTGCCGTCGTTGTTGAAGACCGGCCGCGAGACCGCGACGACGCCGGGGAAGGTCCCCAGCGCCTGGACCGCCCTGGTCGCCACCGCCTTGGGGTCCTTGGCGGCGCGCGCGTCGCCGACGACGGTCAGCGGCCCGGTGAAGCCCGGCCCGAAGCCCTTGCTCAGCAGGTCGTAGGCGCGGCGCTCCGTGCTGCCCTTCGGCTTGCTGGAGTCGTCGGGCAGCCCGAGGCGCATCGAGCGCGCCGGCAGCGCGATGATCCCGAGCACGACGATCACGCCGGCGATGGCGACCGCCGGCCGGCCCGTGACCGCGCGCACCCACCGGGCGCCGAGCGTCACGCCCGCGGGATGGCGGCCGCCGCCGACGCGCGCGCCGGCGAACCCCAGCAGCGCGGGCAGCAGCGTGATCGCGACGAGGACGGCCACGACGACCGTCCCGGCCGCGGCGAGGCCCATGACCGACAGGAACGGGATGCCGACGATGAGCATGCCGACCAGCGCGATGACGACGGTCGTGCCCGCGAAGCACACCGCCGCGCCCGCCGAGCCGACGGCGCGCGCGACCGACTCCTCCACCGCCACCCCCGCCGCGAGCTGCTCGCGGTGGCGCGAGACGATGAACAACGCGTAGTCGATGCCGACGGCGAGGCCGAGCATCGTCGCCAGCGTCGGCGCGGTCGAGTTCAGCTCGGCGACGCCGGTCAGCGCGGAGATGCCCAGCAGCCCGACCGCCACGCCGACCAGCGCGGTGACCAGCGGCAGCAGCGCGCTGACCAGCGTGCCGAAGGCGATCAGGAGGATGACGAGCGCGACGGCCAGGCCGATGAGCTCGGTGCTGCCCGACGTCGACGCCGCGGTGGCGGTCACGCCGCCGGAGAACTCGACGTCCAGCCCGGCCTTGCGGGCCGGGTCCCCCACGCGCCGCAGCGCGTCCTTGGTCGCGTCCTTCAGGTCGGCCACCGGCACGAGGAAGTGCAGGTCGGCGAAGGCGATCCGGCGGTCGCGCGAGAACGTCAGGCTGGCCGCGAAGGCCTTGCCGCTGCCGACCGACTGCGGGACCCGGCGCGCGAGCGCGACCGTGGGGTCGACGAGGGTCCGGTAGCGCGGGTCGTCCAGCGTGCGGCCGGGCGGCGCGGCGAACACGAGCCGCGCGGTCGCGCCGCCCGCGCCCGGGAACTTGGCGGCGAGCAGGTCCAGCGCGCGCTGGGCCTCCGTGCCCGGGACGTTGAACTGGTCGTTGGTCGGCCGGTGGATCGCGCCGGCGAGCGCGCCGATCGCGACCACCAGCGCGATCCATGCGCCGGCGACCAGGCGGCGGCGACGGTAGGACCAGCGTCCGAGGCGGCGGAGCACCGGGTCAACCTACGCCGGTTCCGGGCCGCCGGGAAGGGACCGTCAGGACGGGTCGCCTCCGACCACCTCGACGGTGTTGCCGTCGGGATCCGCGCCGTAGGCCGCGTCGCGGTCGCCGCCGAAGGCCAGCTCCAGGCCGCTGCTCGGCGGCCCGTCGACGAGCGAGAGCAGCCCGCCGGCGGCGCGCCCGGCGAACATCGCGCGGTCGGCGCGCTCCACGGGCAGGTCCAGCGCGGCGGCCTCGGCGACCGGCCGGTAGAACGCCGTCGCCGCCGCGACGTCGGCCACCCGCAGCGCGACGTGGTCGACGTTGCCGCCCACGCGGTGCCCGTCGCGGCGCACGGCCTCGATGTTGTTGCCCGCGCCGTCGAGCACGAACGCCGCGTAGTAGCCCTCGGCGATCGGGCGCGGGCCGGCCGG
>JAOPZD010000092.1 GCA_025964295.1 Conexibacter sp. | reverse complement strand
CCTGCGTGGCGATCTTGCCCGCCACCTCGCTCATCGGCGCCAGCAGCGGCAACCGCCCACTGCGGTCGGTCACCGTCTCATAGGCGATGCACGTCGCACCCGAGTCCATCAACCCCCTGGTCAACTCAGCGTCCGGCGCCAGGTGCAGGTAGGTAAACAACGTGTGGCGCGCCTCGAGCAGCACCACCTCCTCGGGCTGGGGCTCCTTGACCTTGACGATCATGTCACTGCCCGAGAACACCGCCGCGGCATCGGGCACGATCGCCGCGCCCTGCTCGACGTACTCGAGGTCCCCGATCGCCGAGCCGACCCCGGCGCCCTCCTGGACCAGCACCTCGTGGCCGCGATCGACCAGCTCGCGCACGCCCGCAGGCGTGATCGCCACCCGGTACTCGTCGGTCTTGATCTCCTTCGGGACGCCGACGCGCACGCTCAGGACGCCGCCGGCGCATGGCTGTGCAGATCGGGCCGGGGGTGCGCCTGCAGGAGGGCCTTGGTGTAGGCGTCCTGCGGGTTGCCGAAGACCGCCGCGGTCTCGCCGATCTCCACGAGCCGCCCCTCGTTCATCACCGCGACGCGGTCGGCCACCTCGGCGATCACCGCGAGCTGGTGGGCGACGAACAGGATCGCCACGCCGAGCTCGTCGCGGAGGTCGAGGAACAGGTTGAGCAGCTGCGCCTGGACCGAGACGTCCAGCGCGCTGACGGCCTCGTCGGCGATCAGCACCTCGGGGTCGACGGCGAGCGCGCGCGCCACCGCGACGCGCTGGCGCTGGCCGCCCGACAGCTCGCGCGGGTGGCGCTCGGCCATCGACGCGCTGAGGTGCACGCGCTCCAGCGCGCCGCGCACGAACTGGTCGGCGGTCTCGCTGCCCGGCCGCTTGTGCACCCGGCCCGCCTCGTGCAGCGCCGCGCCGACGGTCATCCGCGGGTTCAGCGAGGCGTACGGGTCCTGGAAGATCATCTGCATCCGCCGCCGCAGCTCGCGCAGGTCCTTGCCCCTGGCCGCGCGCACGTCGACGCCGTCGATCGCGATGCGGCCCGCGTCGGGCTCGACGAGCCGGATGATGCAGCGCGCCAGCGTCGTCTTGCCGCTGCCCGACCCGCCGGCCAGGCCGAGGATCTCGCCGCGATGCAGCGTGAGCGAGACGTCGTCGACCGCGCGGTGGGACTCGGCCTCGGTCCGCGTGACGCGCTCGGCGAGCGTCCGCCGCAGCCCGAACTCCTTGACCACGTTCTCCACCACCAACAGCGGCTGCTCGCTCATGCCCGCACCCCCGAGCGTGTCGGGGCCGCCGCGCCCGGCGCGGCGAACGGACGCACGGGACACGCCGTCTGGTGGTCGGGCGCGACCGGCTCCAGGACCATCGGGATCTCCCGGCAGCCCGGCCGCGCGTGGCGGCAGCGCGGCGCGAAGACGCAGCCCGGCAGCACCTCGGTCAGCTCGGGCGGCGAGCCGGCGATGCCCGGCCGGCGCACCGCGCGCCCGGCGGACTCCAGCTCGGGCACGGACTCCAGCAGCGCGCGCGTGTACGGGTGCTGGGCGTCGCGGTAGATCGTCGCGATCGGCGCCGTCTCCACCACGTGGCCGCCGTACATGACCGCGACGCGGTCGCAGACCTGCGCGATCACGCCGAAGTCGTGGGAGACCAGCAGCACCGCCATCCCGCGCTCGGCCCGCAGCCGCTGCAGCAGCGCCAGGATCTGCGCCTGGGTCGTGACGTCCAGCGCCGTGGTGGGCTCGTCGGCGAGCAGCAGGCGCGGGCGCGACGCGGTGGCCAGCGCGATCATCACCCGCTGGCGCATGCCGCCGCTGAGCTCGTGCGGGTAGGACAGGGCGCGGCGCTCGGGGTCCGGGATGCCGACGCCGTCGAGCAGCTCGACCGCGTGCCCGTTGGCCTCCGCCTTGCCCATCCCGAGGTTGGACCGCAGCGTCTCGGCGAGCTGGTCGCGGATCCGGAAGACGGGGTTCAGCGAGCTGAACGGGTCCTGGTAGATCATCCCCGCGTCGTGGGCGCGGAAGTCGCGCAGCTCCTTGGCCGACAGGCCCAGCACGTCGCGGCCGTCGAAGTCGATCGTGCCCGCCGCGATCCGGCCGGGCGGCTGGATCAGCCGCATCACCGCGCGGCAGGTCAGGCTCTTGCCCGAGCCCGACTCGCCGATCAGGCCGACGATCTCGCCCGGCGCGACCTCCAGGCCCGCGCCCTTGACCGCGGCCAGCGGCGCGTCGGCCGGGCCGAACTCGACGCGCAGCCCGTCGATGCGCAGCAGCGGCTCGGCGGCGGCGGCGCTCATGCCCGGCCTCCCGCGCGCAGCCGGCCGTCCGACAGCCCGTCGCCGACCAGCCCCGCCCCCACGCCGAAGAGCACGACCACGAGGCCCGGCAATGTCGCGACCCACCAGGCGCTGAGCAGCGTGCCCTGGCCCTCGTTGATGATCGACCCCAGCTCGGCGTTGGGCGGCTGGGCGCCGAGGCCCAGGTAGGCCAGGCTCGCGAGCAGCAGCAGGTTGACCACCATGTCGATCGTGGAGTAGATCAGGGCCGAACGCAGCAGGTTGGGGACCGCGTGGCGGAAGATCGCCCGCCACTTGCTGTACCCCAGGGCCGTGGTGGCGAGCATGAACTGCTGCTCGCGCAGGACGAGCATCTCCGAGCGCGCCAGCCGCGCGTACAGCGCCCAGGCGGCGATCGGCACGCCGATCAGCACGCCCTTGACGCCCGGCCCGACGATCGCGATCACCGCGATGACGAGGATCATGAAGGGGAACGCGATCATCGTGTCGGTGATGCGCGAGATCACCGCGTCGACCCAGCCGCCGAAGTACCCCGCGATGGCGCCGACGAGCACGCCGATCGGCAGCGGGACGTAGGTGACGAAGACGACGATCGCCAGGTCGATGCGCAGCGCGTAGAACGTGCGGCTGAACACGTCGCGGCCGCTCTCGTCGGTGCCGAACAGGTGCTGCAGCGACGGGCCGCTGAGCAGGTGCTCGAAGTCCAGCTCGTTCTGGCCGTAGGGCGCGATCAGCGGCGCGAGCAGCCCGGCCAGCACGAGCAGGAGCAGGATCGCCCCGCCGATGCGCACCTGCAGCGGCAGCGCGCGCAGCCCGCTTCCGCGCCGCCGGCGCGGCACGACGAGCTCGGGCGGCGGCGGCGTCGTGAAGGCCTCGACGGCGCTCATCGCCGGGCCAGCCTGACGCGCGGGTCGATCAGGGCCTGGAGCACGTCGGCGGCGAGGCCGGCGAGCACGACCGCGGCGCCCGAGAGCAGCGCCAGCGCCTGGACGAGCTGGTAGTCGCGCTTCTGCACCGCGGTGAGCAGCAGCGAGCCGACGCCGGGGATCTGGAAGACCTGCTCGAGCACGAGCGTTCCCCCGATCAGGAACCCGATGTTGACCGACAGGATCGTGATGGTGTTCATGACGGCGTTGCGCAGCGCGTGCTTGCCGACGACGCGCAGCTCGCTGAGCCCGCGCGACCGCGCCGCGTCGATGTACTCGGTCTGCAGCACCTCGAGCAGGCTCGAGCGCAGCGTCCGCACCACGACGGCCGACAGCGCCAGCCCGAGCGTCAGCGCCGGCAGCGTCAGGGTCCGCAGCACGCCGCCCAGCCCGGACTCATAGCCCGAGACCGGGAAGAGGTGCAGCTCCAGGCCGAGCAGCAGCGACAGCATCAGGCCCAGCCAGAACGCGGGCATCGCGAAGGTGAACGTCGTCGCCAGGCGGATCGCGTTGTCGACCACGCCGTTGGGCCGCAGCGCCGCGACGATCGCCAGCGGCACCCCGATGACCAGGGACAGCAGGATGCCGTAGCCGATCATGATCGCGCTCGGCGCCACGCGCTGGCCGATCAGCTCGCCGACCGGCGCGTTGAGGGTGAACGCCGTCCCGAACTGGCCCTGCAGCGTGTGCGACAGGTACAGCCAGAACTGCTCGGGCAGCGAGCGGTCCAGGAACAGCTCGTGGCGGGTGTTGGCGATCGTCTCCGGCGTGCCGTGCCCGGCCAGGACGATCGTCACCGGGTCGCCCGGGACCAGGTGGATGATGAAGAACGTCGCGACGAGGAGGCCGAACAGCACCACGAGGCTGAGCGCCGCCCGGTGCAGGATGTAGGTGAGCATGGCTCGGCCTCCCCGTCGCCCGTCCTAGTTCTTGCTCGCCGCCGAGGCCAGCCAGGTGTCCTCGAGGTGGTCGGAGCCCAGCGCGTCGACCGCCGTGCCGCACGTCGTCGCCGCGTGGGCGTTGACGAAGGGCAGGTTCATGACGTTGATGACCGGCGTGGCGTCCATCAGCGCCTGCTGGATCTTGGGCCACTTCTGCGCCCGCTGGCCCTCGTCGATCGTCTTGGTGAAGTCCAGGACCATCGCCTGGATCTTGGGATCGCGCCAGCTGCTGAAGAACCCCTTGAGCCCGTTGCCGTAGTCCGCCAGGAAGTCGGAGTACTCGTCGGGCACGGTCACGTCGCTGGTGAAGGACGCGAACGGGAACGTCATGTCGTACTTCTGCGAGGACCAGTTGGCCGTGGCGGTCGCGCCGTCGATCTCGCGCAGCTTGACCTTGATGCCGATCGCCGCCAGCTCCTGCTGCATGAGCAGCCCGAGCTGCTTGTAGTAGTCATAGCCCGACGGGTACTGCAGGGTCGTCGAGAAGCCCTTGGGGTAGGCGGACTTCGCCATGTAGGCCTTGGCCGCCGTGACGTCGTAGGGGTAGGGCTTGACCCCGCTGGCCGGCGCGTCGTAGCGCAGCGACATCAGCACGCTGTTCGGGATCTTCCCGAGGCCGCGGAAGATCGACTTGTTCATCAGCTCGCGGTCCAGGGCGGTCTGGATCGCCTTGCGGACGTTGAGGTCGGCCAGCGGCTTGCGCTCGTGGTTGAGCCACAGCCCCAGGAAGAGCGGCACCTTGGCCGACTGGACGACGACCTTCTTGTCGCCCTGCAGCGAGGTGATCTGCGAGAACGGCACGCCGTCCATGATCTGGGCGGTCCCGCCGCGCAGCGCGACGATCCGGCTGTTGGCGTCGACGGCGAAGTTGTAGCGCACCGTGTCGAGGTAGGGCTTGCCCGCCTCCCAGTAGTTGGGGTTCTTGGCAAAGGTGATGTGCGAGCCGCGGACGAACTCCTTGACGGTGAACGGGCCGGTGCCGACCGGCTTCTTCCAGAACGCCGCGCCCTGCTGCTCCACGAGGTCCTTGGGGACGATGAAGGCCGGGAAGATCGAGATGTTGTAGAGGAACGAGGCGACCGGCTGCTTGAGGTCGAAGCGGATCGTCGAGGGGTCGACGACCTTGGAGGTCCCGTAGCCCACCGCCACCGAGCTCATGATCGCGTTGGTCTTGGGGTTGCCGAAGCGATCGAGGCTGAACTTCACGTCCTCGGCCGTGACCGGCTGGCCGTTGGAGAACTTGATCCCGTCGCGCAGGTGGAAGGTGTAGGTCTTGCCGCCGTTGGACACCGTCCACTTGTCGGCGAGCGCCGGCTGGATGTCGGTGGAGCCCTTGGGGTCGGAGCGCACGAGCCCGCCGTAGATGAGGTTGTCGGCGAAGATGTCGCCGTTGCCGTTGCGCGCGTCGAGCGGGTTGATCGACTGCGTCTCGGCCTGGCGGGCGTAGACGAGGCTTCCGCCGTTGACCGGCGTGCCCTGGCAGTCGGCCGCCGCCGCGTTGGCGGCGTCGGACAGCGTCGCCGTCTTCGCCCCTCCTCCGCCTCCTCCGCAGGCGCTGAGCGCAAGGGTCGCGAGGACCCCCGCAATGGTGACCAGCCCGGTCTTACGCATGGCTCTTCCTCTTGGTGGGGGTGGTGGGTGCCAGCCGGTCGAACTCCCGCTGGACCAGGGCCATCTGCCGCTCGCGCGTGAGGCGCTGCGGGTCGAGCAACGTGTGGAGGCTGAAGCCGTCGATGAGGGCCAGCAGCCGCTCGGCGACGTCGGGGGCCGGGTCGTCGCGCCGGATCTCCCCCGCCTCCTGGCCCTCGCGGACCAGGTCGCTGAGCAGGTCGATGAGCTGCGGGCCGCGGCGCTCGGGGCGGGGCACGCCGTCGCCGTCGCGGATCGCGCGGCTCCAGTAGCTCATGAGGAACTTGGTCTCGAGCTCGCGCTGGTCGTCGAGCGGGAGGTTGTCGAGCACGAGCTCGTGCAGGGCGCGGATCCCGGTGAGGCCCTCGAGCTTGACCGCCCAGCGCGTCGCGATCCGGTCGTAGGCGAGCTTGAGCGCCGAGACCAGGATCTCGTCCTTGTCGGCGAAGTAGTGGGCCAGCACGCCGGTCGACCAGCCGGTCTCCTGCGCGATGACGCGGATCGTCGCGCGCTCCAGGCCGTCGCGGGCGACGACGCGCCAGACCGCCTCGAGCAGCTCCTCGCGCCGCTCGTCGTGGTCGACATCCTTGGGCACTAGGCGGCCACCTCGGCCAGCGGCGCGGTGGCCAGGTAGTCCAGCGCCTCGGCGACGTCGCGCGCACCGGCGTCCGAGCCGAGCGACCGGAGGTTCAGGGCCCCGGTCGCGCAGCCCAGACGCGCGGCGTCGTCGACGCCCCATCCCGCACAGCGGGCGACGATCACCCCCGCGCAGAACGCGTCGCCACAGCCGGTCGTGTCGACCACCGCGGCGACGTGCCCGGGCAGCGAGCGCTCCCCGTCGTCGTCGACGATCAGGCAGCCGTCGGCCCCGCGCTTGACGATCACGCAGCGCGCCCCGAGGTCGCGGAAGCGCCGTGCGGCGCTCAGCGCGTCGGGGTCGCCCGCGACGCCCATGGCCTCGTCCTCGTTGGGCATGAAGATGTCGACCTGGGCCAGCGCGGGCGCCAGCAGCGCCTCGGGGTCCTCGCCGCGCACGCCGAGGCAGTCGGCGGTGGTCAGCACGCCGCGCTCGCGGGCCTGGGCGAGCAGCCGGCCGGCCGG
>JAOPZD010000085.1 GCA_025964295.1 Conexibacter sp. | reverse complement strand
CCTACCGCGCCTACGTCAAGGAGCACCCGGGCCGCTACGCCGCCGGCGCGGTCACCGCGCCCGCCGCCGGCGACGCCGAGCTGCAGGCCGCGGCGGCCGCCGTCCTGGACGTCATGCGCTCGGTCCTGCGCGGCTGGTCGCTGGACGACGAGCAGACCATCCACGCGCTGCGCGCCTTCCGCGCCGCGGTCCACGGCTTCGCCACGCTGGAGGCCGCCGGCGGGTTCGAGATCAAGGTCGACCTCGACGCCTCCTTCACCCGCCTCGTCACCGCGCTGGCCATCGGCTTCGACGCCGCGGGCTAGCGCGACCTTCGCCGGCGCCGCCGGCGCGGTCCCGTGGTGAGGCCTACAGGTCGATCACCCGCAGGCCGGGCAGCCGCCGCTGCAGGTGCTCGGTCAGCGTGCGGCGATGGCAGACCGCCGGCTCGGCCTCGAGGCACATGAGCGCGGTGGCGGGCGCGGCGCCGGCGAGCTCGGCGGCCAGCGCGTCGAGCTCCCCGGCGGCCTCGGCCTCGATGTGCGCGGCGAAGGCCGTCGCGCCCTCGGCGGAGCGGTTGTTCTTGTAGTACCAGCGGATGTCGGGCGGCGTGCCGAGGTCGCGGCGGTGCTCGTAGGCGATGCCGTGATCGCCGAGCAGCTCGCCCAGGCGCGTCTTGGACATGCCCGCGCGGCGCGACTGCGGGCGGTAGCGGACGTCGATCAGCCGCCTCACGCCCGCGGCCTCGAGCTCGGCGACGAGCTCGGCGGGCAGGAGGCGCTCGTAGCCGATGGTCCAGAGCGTAGGTGGCATGACCTCGAAGGCTAGGCAATCGGGGAGCGGGGAACGCTCTCGAACATGAAGCAGCTGACCAGCCTGGACGCGCAGTTCCTCGGCGTGGAGTCCGGCCGGACCTACGGCCACGTCGGCAGCCTCTGCCTGTATGACCCGGCGACCGCGGCGGGCGGCGAGCTGACCGTCGAGGACCTGTGCCAGATGGTCGACGAGCGGCTGCACCTGCTCCCGCCGTTTCGCTGGAAGCTCGTCAACGTCCCGTTCGGCCTCGACCTGCCCTACTGGGTCGAGGACCCCGACTTCGACCTGGACTTCCACATCCGCGAGTCGGCGATCCCGCCGCCCGGCGACGACCGCAAGCTGGCCGAGACGGTCAGCCGGATCTTCGCCCGCCCGCTGGACCGCGCGCGCCCGCTGTGGGAGCTCTACCTCATCCACGGCCTGCCCGACGGGCGCGTTGCGCTGCTGACCAAGGTCCACCACGCGGTCGTCGACGGCGTCAGCGGCAACGAGATCCTGAGCGTCCTGCTCGATCCCGGGCCCGACGGCAAGGACATCCCGCCCGACCCTGACCCGGCGCGGGGCAGGCGCGGCGAGCGGATCCCGTCGGACCTCGAGATGCTCGGCCGCGGCGTCGCCGGCATCCCGCGGCAGCCGTGGCGCGCGCTCAAGGCGCTGCCCTCGACGCTGCCCGCGCTGACCGAGATCCCCGGCGCCAACGCGTTCCCCGTGGTCCCGCGCCTCTCCAAGGGCCTGTCGGAGCTGCGCCGCCTGGCCGGCGCGCCGCGCGACGAGCGCATCCTGGAGATCACCTCGGCCCGCGCGCCGAAGACGTGCTTCAACGGCCGCATCTCGCCGCAACGGCGCTTCGCATTCGGGTCGCTGTCGCTGGACACCGTCAAGGCCATCAAGAACGAGCTGGGCACCACGGTCAACGACGTGGTGGTCACGCTCTGCGCCGGCGCCGTGCGCCAGTGGCTGCTGGACCGCGACGAGCTGCCCGACGCGCCGCTGATCGCGATGGTCCCCGTGTCGGTCCGCGCGCCGCACGAGGCCCACGCGTTCGGCAACCGGATCTCGGCGATGATCGTCCCGATCCCGACCGACGTGGCCCACCCGCGCGACCGGCTGCAGCGCGCCCACGAGCTGCTGCGCGGCGCCAAGGCCAACCACGCCGCGCTGCCCGCGTCGCTGCTGACCGACGCGACGGCGTTCATCCCGCCGGCCGTGGCCGCGCTCGCCGCGCGGACGGCGATCGACCTGCTCGGCCGCACGCGCCCGCCGGTGAACCTGGTGATCTCCAACGTCCCCGGCCCGCGCGAGTCGCTGTACTGCGCCGGCGCCGCGCTGGAGCGGATGTTCCCCGTGTCGGTCGTCGTCGACGGCGTCGGACTCAACATCACCGTGATGAGCTACCGCGACCACCTCGACTTCGGGATCATCACCGACCAGGGCCAGATCCCGGACGCGTGGCCCTTCATGGCCCACCTGCACACCGCGCTGGAGGAGCTCGAGACGGTCCTGCACCGCCGCGGGCGGACGGTCAAGCAGCGTCCGGCGAAGGCTCGGCGAAGCGGTCGCGCAGCTCACGCTTGAGCACCTTGCGCGACGGCCCGAGCGGCAGCTCGTCGACGAAGCGCACCAGCCGCGGGCGCTTGTGGCGCGCGACGCGCTCGCCGACCCACGCGATGATCTCCTCCTCGCCGGCGGCCTGCGCGCCGGCGTCCTGGCGCAGCACGATGACCGCCAGCACCTCCTCGCCGTGGGTGGCGTGCGGGACGCCGACGACCGCGACCTGGTCGACGGCCGGGTGGCGGACCAGCACCTCCTCGACCTCCCGCGGGTAGACGTTGTAGCCGCCGCGCAGGATGAGGTCCTTCTTGCGGTCGACGATCCGCAGGAAGCCGCGCTCGTCCTTGGTCCCGAGGTCGCCGGACCGGAACCAGCCGTCGACGATCGCCGCCGCCGTCGCGTCGGGCCGCTCGTGGTAGCCGGCGAAGACGTCGTGGCCGCGGATCACGATCTCGCCGACCTCGCCGACGGTCTTGAGCACGATCGCGTCCTCGATGTCGGGGTCGGCGATCTCGACCTCCACGCCCCAGATCGGATGGCCGATCGACCCCGGCTCGACGCCGAATTCGAGCTGGTTGACGGTCGCGGTGGGGGAGGTCTCCGAGAGCCCGTAGCCCTCCTGGATCCGCGTGGAGAACCGCTCGTTGAACTCCTCCAGGACCTTGACCGGCAGCGGCGCGCCGCCCGACACGCACAGCCGCAGCGACGGGATCGGCCCGCCGGCCTGCGCGGCGGCGAGCAGGGCCATGTACATGGTCGGCACGCCCAGGAACGCGGTGACGCCGTGGTCGTCCATCAGGCGCAGCGCCTCGGCCGGCTCGAAGCGCGGCTGGAGGATCAGCGTGCCGCCGACGAGGAACGTCCCGTTGAGCGCCACGGTCTGCCCGAAGGTGTGAAACAGCGGCAGGCAGCCGAACATCACGTCGTCGGGCACGATGTGGTTGGCGGTGAAGGCGTTGGTGAACGCGTTGAGCACCAGGTTGAGGTGCGTGAGGACCGCGCCCTTCGGCCGGCCCGTCGTTCCCGAGGTGTAGAACAAGACCGCGGGATCCAGCGGCGCGGTCGCCGCGCGCGCGGGCTCGGGCTCGCCGGCGGTGGCCGCCGCATCGCCGAGCAGCAGCACCTCGACGCCCGCGTCGACCGCGCCGCGCGCGACGACCTCGGCCAGGTCGTCGGCGACCAGCGCCAGCTTGGCGCCCGAGTCGCGCAGCAGGAACGCGATCTCGTCGGCGACGAGCATCGGCGCGACCGGCACCACGACGGCGCCGCGCGCGAGGATCGCGTAGTAGGCCTCGATGAAGTCGATGGTGTTCAGGCCCAGCAGCGCGACGCGGTCGCCCGGCTCCACGCCCGCGGCGCGCAGCGCGCCAGCCCGCCGCAGCGCCGCATCCCACAGCTGCGCGTAGGTCGCGCGCCGGTGGGCGGGCGGGCCTTCGATCACGGCGACCTTGTCGGGGCGCCGCAGCGCCGACTCCTGCAGGACGGAGGCGAGGGAGAGATGCATCGCCCTCAATCCTGCCACGGCGGCGTCGAGCGGCAGAGCAGCTCGTCGTCGGCGGGCATCGCCAGGGCGGCGGGGGAGCGGTCGGCGGCGCCGCGGACGCGCAGGCGCTCCAGCGGCAGCGCGCCATGGCCGGCTACC
>JAOPZD010000071.1 GCA_025964295.1 Conexibacter sp. | reverse complement strand
GCTGACGCGGCGCCCCAGCGCGCCGAGACCGACCGGGGCGGCGGGGTCGCGCGCTGGGCGCCCGCGGTCCTGCTGGCGACGCTGCTGCTCCTCACCGCGGTCGCCACCTTCGCGTCGGCGACGCGGGTGCACGACCGCGAGCGCGACCAGCTCTCGCGCGACGCCCACGACACGACGCTGGCCATCGGCCGGCGCCTGGAGGACTACTCCCAGATCCTGCGCGGGGCCGCGGGGCTGTACGCCGCCAGCAGCGACGTCACCTACAAGGAGTTCCACGACTACTTCTCCGACCAGCAGGTGGTGCAGCGCTTCCCGGGCGTGCAGGTCATCGGCTTCGCCACCTACGTCCCGCGCGCCGGCGTGTCGTCCTACGTGCGCCGGGTGGCGCGCGAGTCGGTCGCCAGCCAGCTCGACTACGGGCCGTTCGCCGTCCATCCGCGGCTGGCGCCCGACGCGCAGGAGGCGCTGGTCATCGACCACCTCGAGCCGCCGCCAGGCAACAGCAAGGCCTTCGGGCTGGACTTCCTGTCGGAGACCAACCGCCGCCGCGCCGCGCTGCTGGCGCGCCGCACGGGCCAGCCCGCCGCCAGCGCGCCGATCACCCTCGTCCAGGCGCGCGGCTCGTCGCTGGGCTTCGACATCATGGTCCCGGTCTACGGCGGGCCGCCCTCGCTGACCGGCGCGCCACGCCCGTGGGCCGGCGTCGTCTACGCGGCGTTCCGCGTGGACAACCTCCTGCGCGGCGTCCTTGGCGACGTGCCGCGCGGGACCGAGCTGGAGGTCTATGACCTCGGGCCCTCGGCGACCGTGCCGGCCGGCTCGCCGATCACGCCGACGGCGGTCGCCTTCGACCTGCGCCCCGGCCACGCGACGCGCCGCGCCGAGGCGGACGACACCCGCGAGGAGACGCTCGAGGTCGCCGGGCGGCGGTGGGCGATCTCCTATGCGCGCGCGGGCTCGACGCTGTCGGCCAGCGAGCGCGCGGTGCCGTGGGTGATCGGGATCGCCGGCATCCTCGTCAGCCTCCTGGCCGCCGCGCTGCTGCGCGCGCTGTCGACCTCGCGCCGCCGTGCGGTGCGGCTGGCCGACGCGATGACCGTCGAGCTGCGCGAGCGCGAGGCGCAGCTGCGCTCCTCCAACGAGGAGCTCGAGCACTTCGCCTACCTCGCGTCGCACGACCTGCAGGAGCCGCTGCGGACGATCACGTCCTACGTCGGGCTGCTGGAGAGCCGCGTCGGCGACCAGCTCGACGACCGCGCCCGGTCCTGGCTGGGCTTCGTCAGCGACGGCGCCGGGCGCATGTCCCAGCTGATCGCCGACTTGTTGGAGTACTCGCGCACGGGCCGCAGCCTCGGCGAGGCGGAGGTGGTCGACCTCGACCACGCGTGGGACCTGGCGGTGGCCAACCTCCAGCACGCGATCGCCGACGCGGGCGCGACGGTGCAGCGCGGCGACCTGCCGACGGTCCGCGCGCGACCGCGCGAGATGACCTCCATGTTGCAGAACCTGATCGGCAACGGCCTGAAGTACCGCGGCGACGCCGCGCCGGTGGTCCGCGCGAGCGCCGCGGCGCGCGACGGCCGCTGGGAGATCGCGATCGCCGACAACGGCATCGGGATCGAGCCGCGGTTCCACGACCGGGTGTTCGGGCTCTTCCAGCGGCTGCACACCTCGGAGGAGTACCCTGGCACGGGGATGGGACTGGCCATCGTCAAGAAGATCGTCGAGAGCAACGGCGGCACCGTGAGGGTCGAGTCGACCCCCGGCGAAGGCGCGACGTTCTACGTCACGCTGCAAGGAGAGCACGAGGCATGACGCAGGCCGAGGCGCAGCTGCGCCGGCTGCTGGTGGTCGAGGACAGCGAGTCCGACGTCGAGCTGCTGCGCGAGGCGCTGTCCGACAGCGACCCGGCCGTCGAGCTCGACGTCGTGCGCCACGGCGAGGACGCGCTGGCGTTCCTGCGCCGCGAGGGTGCCTTCGAGGCCGCGGCGCGCCCCGACCTGGTGGTGTTGGACCTCAACCTGCCGCGGATGGGCGGCTTCGAGGTCCTGCGCGCGCTGCGCGAGGACGTCGACCCGCGCCTGCGCCGCCTGCCCGTCATCGTCTTCACGACCTCCAGCGGGACGGGCGACGTCGAGAAGGCCTATGACCTGCACGCCTCGAGCTTCGTCACCAAGCCCACGGCGTTCGAGCACTACCTCGAGACCGTCCGCGCGTTCCGTGAGTTCTGGCTGCGCGTGGCGCGGCTGCCCGCGGGCGCGTAGTGGGGGTCACCAGGACCGACGAGCCCTGGACCGCGCTCCTCGACGAGGGCCGCGAGGACGCGCGGCTGGTGCGCCAGGCGTTCGAGGGCGCGCGGCAGGCCAGCTTCGCGCCGCTGCCCGACGACCTGCACCCGGCGCTGGCCGACGGCCTGCGCGGCGCGGGGATCACCGAGCTCTACGCCCACCAGGCGGAGGCGTGGGACGCGTTCGCCGAGTCGCCCTTCGTGGTGACGACCGGCACCGCGTCGGGCAAGTCGATGTGCTTCAACCTGCCGACGCTCGACGTGCTCTGCACCGACGCCAAGGCGCGCGCGCTGTACCTGTACCCGACCAAGGCGCTGGCCCAGGACCAGGCGCGCGCGATCGCCTCGTTCCGGCTGGGCCGCCACGTGCGCCCCGCGATCTACGACGGGGACACCAAGCGGGAGGAGCGCACGGCGATCCGCAAGCGCTCCAACCTGATCCTGACCAACCCGGACATGTTGCACATGGGGATCCTCCCCAACCACGCGGCATGGGGCGACTTCTTCGCCAACCTGGCCGTCGTCGTCGTCGACGAGGCCCACGTCTACCGCGGCGTCTTCGGCTCGCACGTCGGCAACGTCCTGCGGCGGCTGCGGCGCGTCGCCAACGCCTACGGGACCGACCCGCGCTTCCTGCTGGCCAGCGCCACGATCGCCAACCCGGTCGAGCTCGCCGAGCGGCTGACGGGGATCGACGGCTTCGCCCACGTCGAGCGCGACGGCTCGCCGGGCGCGGCGCGGCAGATCGCGATGTGGAACCCGCCGGTGACCGACGAGGCGCTGCAGACGCGGCGCAGCGCGCTGGGCGAGGCGGCCGAGATGGTCACCGAGCTGGTGGTCAAGGGCGCGCGGACGATCTGCTTCGTCAAGTCGCGCAAGGGCGTCGAGCTGGTGGCCAAGCTGATCGCCGACCAGCTCGCCGACGCGCACCCCGCGCTGCGCGATCGCGTCGCGCCTTATCGCGCGGGCTACACGCCGCAGCAGCGGCGCGAGCTGGAGGCGCGGCTGGTCAGCGGCGACCTGCTCGCGGTCGTGACCACCGACGCGCTGGAGCTCGGCATCGACATCGGCGCGCTGGACGCCGCGGTGGTCGTCACGTTCCCCGGGACGGTCGCGTCGCTGAAGCAGATGTGGGGCCGCGCGGGGCGGCGCGGCCGCGGGCTGGCGGTCTACGTTGCGGGGGAGGACGCGCTGGACCAGTTCTTCTGCCGCCACCCCGACGAGTTCCTCGAGCGGCCGGTCGAGAGCGCGATCGTCAACTACGAGAACGAGCAGATCCACGACCCGCACCTGCTCTGCGCGGCGCACGAGTTCCCGCTCGTGCCCGAGCGCGACGCCGAGACGCTGGGGGCGCGGCTGCTGGCGCACTGCGAGCACCTCGAGGGGGTCGGCTCGTTCGTCCAGCGCGGCGGCACGTTCTCGCTGCGCCAGCCGGAGGACTACCCCGCGGCGCGGGTGTCGCTGCGCTCCGGGTCGCCCGACGCGTTCGCCGTGGTCGACCTGCAGCAGGGCGAGATCCTGGGGTCGGTCGACTCCGCGCGTGCCTTCTCCACCGTCCACGACGGCGCGGTCTACCTGCACATGGGGCGCTCCTACTCGGTCACCGAGCTCGACCTCCACGGCCGGCGCGCGCTGGTCGAGCCGTTCACCGGCAACTGGTACACCCAGCCCAAGAAGGAGACCGACACGCACATCGAGCGGCTGCTGGACCGCCGCTCGACGATGGGCGTGACGCTCTCGTTCGGGATGGTCAGCGTGTCGGAGACCGTGATGGCCTACCAGCGCAAGCGGCTGCCCGACCACGAGCCGCTCGACCTGAACATGTTGGACCTGCCCGAGACGACGTTCTCCACGCAGGCGCTCTGGTACGAGCTGGAGCCGGACCTGCTGGCCCGCGACTTCCCGCTGGAGCTGCTGCTCGGGACGCTGCACGCGGTCGAGCACTCCCAGATCGCGGTGCTGCCGCTGCTGGCGATGTGCGACCGCTGGGACATCGGCGGGCTGTCCACCAACCTGCACCCGCAGACCGGCGGCCCGACGATCTTCATCTACGACGGCCACCCCGGCGGCGTGGGGATCACCCAGCAGGGCTTCATCGGCTTCGAGCGGCTCGTCGCCGACGCCTACCGGCTGATCGCCGAGTGCAAGTGCCGCAGCGGCTGCCCGTCGTGCGTGCAGTCGCCCAAGTGCGGCAACCTCAACGACCCGCTGGCCAAGGACGGCGCGGGCGAGATGTTGCGGCGCATGCTGGATCGCTGACAAAGCTGCAGGAACGCTCGGCGAAGTTGCGCAAGGCGCGTTGCGGGGCGCAAAGCGGGGTTGGATGCGCCGACCGTCTGGAGCGATGCGTTGTCCCTCCCGACGCAACCTGCCCCTGCTGCTGCCGGCGCTCCTGGCCGCCTGCCTCGCGCTGCCCGCGGGCGGGTCTTCTGCCCTGGCGGCCACGTCCTCGCCGTCGGTCGGCGCCGCGTCGGCGCCCACCGGCCCGCGCTCCGGCGGCGCCGAGTTCGGCCAGCCCAACGGGCGCCCGAGCGCCGCGCACCCGATCGCCACCACCTTCCGCATCGGCCGCCACACGATCACCGCGGGCGCGACGCCGCGCCTGGCGGTGCGCATCGACCAGCGCGGCGTCTCCTCGGTCCGCGCCCGGATCGCCTTCCGGCCGCTGGCGGGGTCCAAGGGCGCGGTCGTCGTGGTCTCGCTCGGCCGGATCCGCACCGGCCGGCTGCTGCACCCCGCGTGGCCGGGCTCCGCGGTGCTCGAGCCCGGGCGCTACCTCGTCTCGCTGCACGCCACCGGCCCGGCCGGCGGCCACTTGCTGCGCCGGGCGTCGGCGTCGGGCAAGGCGCCGCTGACGGTGAAGGCC
>JAOPZD010000001.1 GCA_025964295.1 Conexibacter sp. | reverse complement strand
TGTCGGCCTTCTCGTCGCTGGAGACCACGCAGACCGGCGTCGCGCCGCCGTTGAGGGCGTACTGCGTCGCGAAGCCGCCGAGTCCGCCGGACGCGCCCCAGATCAGCACGTTGTCGCCCTGCTTCATGGCGGCGCCGTTGCGGCCGACCAGCTGGCGGTACGCCGTGGAGTTGACCAGACCGGGCGAGGCGGCCTCCTCCCAGGTGAGGTGGCCGGGCTTGGGCATCAGCTGGTTGGACTTCACCAGGGCGATGTGGGCCAGGCCGCCGAAATTCGTCTCGAAGCCCCAGATCCGCTGCTCGGGGTCGAGCATCGTGTCGTTGTGGCCGTCGGGGCTCTCCAGCTCGACCGACAGGCAGTGCGCGACGACCTCGTCGCCCGGGTGCCAGAGGTGGACGCCGGCGCCGGTCTTCAGCACCACGCCGGACAGGTCGGAGCCCACGACGTGGTAGGGCAGGTCGTGGCGCTTGCCGAGCGGGGAGACCCGCCCGTAGCGCTCGAGGAACCCGAATGTGGAGACCGGCTCGAAGATCGAGGTCCAGACGGTGTTGTAGTTGATGGCGCTGGCCATCACGGCGACAAGCGCCTCGCCGGGGCCGAGCTCGGGGAGCGCGACGTCCTCGACGTGCAGCGACTTGCGGGGGTCCTTGTCGCGGCTGGCGAGCCCCTCGAACAGGTCCTGCTCGTCCTTGTGCACCGTGACGGCGCGGTAGGAGTCGGGGAGGGCGAGATGGGCGAAGTCCTCCTTGGCCGTGTCTCCGGCCAGGATCGCATCGAGGATGTTCTGCACGTCAGCTCCTGCTCAGTCTGGATCGGCTCGGTGGTTCTGGTGCGTTGGCGTGGCGGCGATATTACCGGTCGGTAGCCGCGGGCTCGACGAGCTCCACCAGAACGCCGCCGGCGTCCTTGGGGTGGATGAAGTTGACGCGAGAGTCGGACGTGCCGCGACGCGGGGCGTCGTACAGCAGGCGCAGGCCGCGCTCGCGGAGGATGGCACTGACGGCCTCCACGTCGGTGACCCGATAGGCCAGTTGCTGCACGCCCGGGCCGGAGCGATCGAGGAACTTGGCGATCGTCGAGTCCTCGTTGAGCGGGGCCAGCAGCTGGATGCAGGAGCCGGAGTCGCCGACGGCGATCATTGCCTCGCGCACCCCCTGCTCCTCGTTGACCTCCTCGTGGGCCAGCGTCATCCCGAACGTGTCCCGGTAGAACGCGATCGCCACGTCCAGGTCGGCTACGGCGATGCCCACGTGGTCGATCGCGGTGAACAGGTGCTCGGGGAGGTCCAGGGCCGAAGTCATGGCGGTCATGGTCGCGCAGGCGACGTGTCACCGCGACCGCCTGTGACAAGAGCCTCACGCAGCCCCCGCGGACGCTCTCGCGCCGCAGGTGACCGGTGGGTATCGTCGCCGTGAGCTCCCAACCCGAACCACCAGCTGGAGGAATCATGTCGCCGTCCGTCATCGTCGCAGGGGCACGCACCCCGATCGGCCGCCTCCTCGGTGGCTTCAAGGACCTGTCCGCGGCCGACCTGGGCGGCGTCGCCATCAAGGGTGCGCTGGCGAAGGCGGGCGTGTCCGGCGACCAGGTCGACTACCTGATCATGGGCCAGGTCATCCTGGCCGGCGCGGGCCAGAACCCCGCCCGCTCGGCGGGTATCGCGGGCGGCCTGCCGATGAGCGTCCCCTCGATCACCATCAACAAGGTCTGCCTGTCGGGGCTGAACGCCATCGCGCTGGCCGACCAGATGATCCGTGCCGGCGAGTGCGAGATCGTGGTGGCCGGGGGCATGGAGTCGATGACCAACGCCCCGCACCTGCTGCCGAAGTCGCGCGAGGGCTTCAAGTACGGCGACGTGAGCCTGGTCGACTCGATGGCCTACGACGCGCTCTACGACCAGACGACCGCCCAGGCGATGGGCGTGCTCACCGAGGCGTACAACGCCAACGGCGCCAACCTGACCCGCGAGGAGCAGGACGAGTTCTCGGCCCGGTCCCACCAGAAGGCCGCCGCGGCCTGGAAGAACGGCGTCTTCGACGAGGAGGTCGTGCCCGTCGAGATCCCGCAGCGCAAGGGCGACCCGATCGTCATCTCGCAGGACGAGGGCGTGCGCGGCGACACCACCGCCGAGTCACTCGGCAAGCTGCGCCCGGCATTCAGCAAGGACGGCACCATCACCGCCGGCTCGTCCTCGCAGATCTCGGACGGGGCCGCCGCGGTCGTCGTGATGAGCAGGGCGAAGGCCGAGGAGCTCGGCCTGGAGTGGCTCGCCGAGATCGGCGCCCACGGCCAGGTCGCGGGTCCCGACTCCACCCTGCAGATGCAGCCCGCCAACGCCACCGCGAAGGCCTGCGAGAAGGAGGGCATCGCGCCCACCGACCTCGACCTCGTGGAGTTCAACGAGGCGTTCGCCGCCGTCGGCATCGAGTCGGCCCGCAGCCTGGGCCTCGACGCCGACAAGGTCAACGTCAACGGCGGCGCGATCGCGCTGGGTCACCCGGTCGGCATGTCCGGCGCGCGGGTCGTGCTGCACCTCGCGCTCGAGCTTAAGCGCCGCGGCGGCGGCATCGGTGCCGCCGCACTGTGCGGCGGTGGCGGTCAGGGCGACGCGCTGATCGTGCGCGTTCCGTGACACTCGGTGGTTGAGGAGCGAGCGCCAGCGAGCGTCTCGAAACCGGTCTCGACAGGCTCGACCGACGCAGGGCGCGGCCGGCGTCGTGCCACGGCGTCGGTCCCCGACCTCGTGGCGCGCGCCCGTGAGGGCGACGCACGCGCGGTCGCGCGCCTGATCTCCCTGGTCGAGGACGAGTCGCCGCTGCTGCGCGAGGTGATGGCGGGGCTGGCCCCGCACGCCGGCAACGCGCAGATCATCGGCGTCACGGGCTCGCCCGGCGTCGGCAAGTCGACCTCGACCAACGCGCTCGTCGCGGAGCTGCGCAAGCGCGGCAAGCGGGTCGGGGTCCTGGCGGTCGACCCGTCGTCGCCGTTCTCCGGTGGCGCCCTGCTCGGCGACCGGGTGCGGATGCAGGACCACGCGCTGGACCCGGAGGTCTACATCCGCTCGATGGCCTCGCGCGGCCACCTGGGCGGGCTCTCGTGGGCCACCCCACAGGCACTGCGCGTGCTCGATGCCGCCGGCTGCGACGTGATCCTCATCGAGACCGTCGGGGTCGGCCAGAGCGAGGTCGAGATCGCCGGGCTCGCGGACACCACGATGGTGCTGCTCGCCCCGGGGATGGGCGACGGGATCCAGGCGGCCAAGGCCGGGATCCTCGAGATCGGGGACATCTACGTCGTCAACAAGGCCGACCGCGACGGCGCCGACCAGGTCCGCCGCGACCTGCGCGGGATGCTCGCCCAGGGCGAGCGACCGGAAGGGGCCTGGCGCCCGCCGGTGCTGAAGACGGTCGCGCAGACCGGCGAGGGCGTGGACGAGGTCGCCGAGGAGCTCGAGCGGCACCGCTCCTGGCTGGAGTCCTCGGGCCAGCTCGAGCGCCGCCGCGTGCGCCGTGCCCGCGGCGAGATCGAGGCCATCGCGCTGACCTCGCTGCGGCGGCGGTGGGGCGACGTCCAGGGCCACTCCTCGCTGGACGACCTGGCGGCCGCGGTCGTCGCCGGTGACTCCGACCCCTACCGCGCCGCCGACCGGCTGCTGGAGTCCCTGGGCGGCTGAGCCGACCTACGGTGGTTGAGGTGCGAGCGCCAGCGAGCCTCGAAATTACGTCCCCGACGGTCGAGCAGCGGGCGAACGTCGAGACGCCGTGAGCCTAGCGCCGGCCTCCGGTGGTTGAGGTGCGAGCGCCAGCGAGCCTCGAAACCACATCTTCTGCGGGGCTGGTGTCGGCCCGCGCGCTAGCAGCCCGGGTCTCGGCGTCAAGGATCGCCTGCGGCGCCCGCTTCGCGGCGGCCTGC
>JAOPZD010000668.1 GCA_025964295.1 Conexibacter sp. | reverse complement strand
CTGATGCGCCCGCGCATGTCGCGCATCTTCTGGCGCGGCAAGTACCTCGACTACCCGCTCAAGGGCACCGACGTCATCAAGAAGCTCGGCCCCGTCGAGCTGTTCCTGTGCGGCATGTCCTACATGTGGGCGGCGGTCAAGCCCAAGGGCAAGGAGGAGACCTTCGAGGACTGGGTCTCCAACCGCTTCGGCAAGCGCCTGTTCAAGCACTTCTTCAAGTCCTACACCGAGAAGGTCTGGGGCGTCTCCACCAAGGAGCTGCGCGCCGACTGGGCCGCCCAGCGGATCAAGAACCTCAACTTCTTCTCCGCCGCCAAGGCCGCGTTCTTCGGCAACAAGGACGACATCACGTCCCTCATCGACAAGTTCCAGTACCCGCGGTACGGCCCGGGTCAGATGTGGGAGATGATGACCAACCGCATCGAGGAGATGGGCGGCGAGGTGCGGCTCGAGTCGCCCGCGCAGCAGATCGACGTCGAGGATGGCCGGGTCGTCCGGATCCACACGCCCCAGGGCGTCATCGAGCCGCGCGGCACCGTGTCATCGCTGCCGCTGCGCCACATGGTCGGCCTGACCTCGCCGGGCGCGCCCGCCGAGGTCCAGAAGGCGGCCCAGGGCCTGCGCTACCGCGACTTCCTGACGGTCGCCCTGGTGCTCGACGGCCAGGACCTCTTCCCCGACAACTGGATCTACATCCACGAGCCGGACGTCCGCGTCGGCCGCATCCAGAACTACCGCTCGTGGTCGCCGTGGATGGTGCCGGACCCCGACACCGCCTGCGTCGGCCTGGAGTACTTCGCCTTCAAGGGCGACGACCTCTGGACGATGGACGACGACAAGCTCATCGACCTCGCCGCGCGCGAGCTCGAGCAGCTCGGCCTGGCCAAGCCCGAGCAGGTCCGCCGCGGCTACGTCGTGCGCGTCCCGCTCGCCTACCCGATGTACGACGAGACCTACGCGGAGCGCGTGGAGTCGATCCGCTCCTGGCTCGATCCGCTCAAGGACTTCGTCCAGGTCGGCCGCAACGGCCTGCACCGCTACAACAACTCCGATCACTCGATGCTCTCGGCGATGCGCGCGGTCGACAACATCCTGCGCGACGAGGGCCATGACATCTGGGCCGTCAACGTCGAGTCGGTCTACCACGAGGAGCAGACCGACGCCGACACCGAGCAGCCCTACGCCAAGCTGCCCAGGACGGTCTACGAGACCGAGCCGCTGGTCACCGAGGCCTAGGCCACAGCCACCTTGCGCAGCGACGCCGACGGGCCGCCAGCTGGCGGCCCGTCGTCGTTGCGCTCCGGGCCTGGATGAGTTATCTAGCCCGCGTCGCCGTAGGCCGACAGCGGGCAGTCGCTGTACTTCAGGCCGGTCGCCCACGTCGCCGGCAGCGCGGTCAGCGCGCTCGACGCGCTCGTCTCGCTCTTGCAGCCGCCGGAGACGTCGCGGAACCGGATCGTCCCGCCGGTGGAGCCGAGGATGGCGATCCAGTACTTGGTCCCCGACGTGATCGCCGTCGAGGGGATCGCGATCGTGTTCCACGCGCCGGCCGTCAGCGTCGTCTTGGAGCCCTGGGCCAGCAGCGTCCCGGGCTTGGTCGCGCCCGTGTCGGTGTAGATGCCGATCGTCACCTTCGCGGCGGTCGACCCCGCGTCGAGGTAGAGCGCCATCGACTGGATCGTCCCGGCCTGGCTGGCCGTCGACTGGAACGCCTCGGCGCTGCCGTCGGCGTTCTGGTCGGCCTGCGTGCCGATCGTCTTCTCGCCGAGGATCACCGGGTTGGTCGGCGGCGGCGGCGGGCTGGCGCCGGCCTTGTAGGCCCGCAGCGTGCCCTTCGACGTGGGCGCGAAGCCGTCCCACGTGCCCTGGAAGACCGTGCCGTTGGCGACCGTCGGCGCCGCGTAGCCCGCGCCGCTGCCGCCGGAGATGTAGAGCCGCTCGCCGGTCCGCGCGTCGTAGGCGACGAGCTTGCCGGTGTTGCCCTCGCCGACGTAGACGACGCCGTTGGCGACCGTCGGCGTCGAGTCCGGGTTGGCGCCGCCGCCCAGCTGCTGGCTCCAGGCCACCGTCAGCTTGCAGTCGGCGCCGACCTTGAGGCCGACGACGCCGCCGGCCACGCCGGTCACGCCGTCGCCGACGTCGGAGACGAAGAGCATCTGGCCCGCGGGCCACCAGGCGGGCACGCCGCCGATGCCGCCGCTGCCCAGCCAGTCGTTGGCCGGGTTGAGCTGGATCGCCTGCTCGGCCGTGCCGCTGGAGGCCAGCGTGGTCGCCTTGGCGACGTAGAGGACGCCGTTCTTGTTGCCCGCCGAGACCATCGTCGAGCAGCCCGTCGGGGTGAAGACGACCGGCGTGGCGCCGAAGTCGACGTCACACGGCGCGCCGCCGCACGGGAAGGTCGCCGGGTGGAAGGGCTCGATCGACCCGAGGAAGCTCAGGCTGGAGTCGAGCGCGACCAGGCGGTCGGCGTAGGTGGTGTAGGCCTCGACCGAGTCGGCGCCCGTCGCGGCGTACACGTTGCCGGTCGCGCTGTCGGCCGCGACGCCGCCGTAGCCCCAGATCCCGCCGCCGCCGTTGGGGGCGGCGATGCCCTGGACCACGTCCCACTGCTTGGTCAGCGACGGCGTCGCGCCGCCGATGTCGACCTTCAGGATCCGGCCGCGCCACGGCGCCGAGTCGCAGCCGTCGCTGGCGGTGGAGACGTAGAGCGTCGAGGAGCCGAGGATCGTCGGGCCGCCCCAGACGCGGTTGGTCACCGGCTGGGTGACGATCGCGACGCCGGGCGCCGCGTCGGTGCCGTCGCCGATCGCCAGCGTCCGCAGGACGCCGTCCTCGGTGACGGTGTAGATCCGGCCGCGCGCCTTGTCGATCGCGGGCGGCGCGACGATGCCGTAGCCGCCGGGGATCGCGCAGTTGGCCGGCGGGGTGCCGAAGTTGCGCCGCCACAGGATCGTGCCGGTCGTGGCGTCGACCGCGTAGACCGACGCGCCGGACGTCGCCGCGACGACGACGTTGCGGGTCTGGCCGCCGACGGTCACGCCGCCGACGTACAGCGGCTGGGCGGTGATCTTGCCGTCCAGGGCCGTGGACCAGGACTGGCCGAGCGTGCGCGCCTCGGCCGGGCCGAGCGCGGTCTCGCCGCTGGCGAAGCCGGTGCGCTCCGGGTCGTGGTCGACCTGCAGCCAGTCGGCGCCGCTCGGCGGTGGCGGGGGCGTGGGATCGCTGACCGTGAGGGTCACCGCGATCGCCTTCGGCGAGCCGGTGGCGCCCGCGGCGCTGACGGTGATCGTCCCGTTGTAGGTGCCGGCGCTCAGGCCGCTGATGTGCGGTGAGGCGGTGATCGTCGCCGGCGCCGAGCCCGACGCGGGCGTCGCGGCCAGCCAGGCGGCCGCGCCGGTGGAGGTCGTGAAGCTGAGGCTGCCGCTGCCGGTGTTGGTCACCGACGCGGTCTTGCTCGCCGGGTCGCTGCCGCCGGTCGTGGCGGTGAAGGACAGCGTCGTCGGCGTGACGGCGAGCACCGGCGGCGCGGGGTCGCTGACGACGAGGTGGACGGCGATCGTCTGCGGCGAGCCGGTGGCGCCCGGGGCGGTCACGGTGACCGTGCCGTCGTAGGTGCCGGCGCTGAGGCCGCTGACGTGCGGCGAGACCGTGATCGTCGCCGGCGCCGAGCCGGAGGCGGGGGAGGCCGCCAGCCAGGCGGAGGCGCCGGGCGACGTCGTGAAGCTGAGGGTCCCGCCGCCGGTGTTGGTCAGCGCGGCGGTCTTGGCGGCGGGATCGGCGCCGCCGGTCGTGGCGGTGAACGACAGCGTCGTCGGCGTGATGTTCAGCACCGGCGGCGCGGGCTGGCCGCCCGAGCTCGAGCCGTAGGCCGACAGGCCGCCGTCGTTGTAGGTGATGCCGGTCTGCCAGCTGCCGGGCAGCGTCGACATGCCGCTGACCGCGTGGGTCTCGGACTTGCCGCCCCCGAGCTGGTCGCGGAAGGTCAGCTGCCCGCCGGTGCCCATGATCGCGATCCAGTACTGCGTCCCGCTGGTCACCGCGACGCCGGGGACCGTGACGTCGTTGGTCGCGCCCGCGGTCGGCGTGGCCTTCGAGCCCTGCGTCAGCAGCGTGCCCGGATGGCCGTTGACGTCGGTGTAGAGGCCGACGAAGACCTTGGTCGCCTTCGACGTCGCGTTGACGTACACGCTCATGCTGTCGACCGTGCCCGACGCGGTCGCGGGCGTGCGGAACGCCTCGGCGGATCCCGCGCTGTTCTGGTCGACGGTGGGGCGCACCCCGCTCGTGCCGACGATGATGGCGGCCGACGCCGATGAGGCGGCGGCGATCGAGAGGGCGAGGACGGCCAGGACCAGGGCCAGGAGCTTGGGCATCCGCCGAGCTTCTCGGGGTCGCGATCCCACGGCTACTGGCAGATGGACCAGTCCGGGGGGCCCGCATAGGCATCGCGGCGTCCATAGGTATGGGGCGGGCGGCGCGGGCGAGGTTTCAGCCCAGGCGCGACGGGGGATTCCCTGGCCGTGCGTGCAACGCGACGGGTCGCCGGAAGGCGGCCCGTCGATCTTTAAGGGGCGGGGCTCGGCGCGGCGGCGCGGACGGCGGAGAACCAGCGGCCGTCCATGAGGATCTCCGCGTCGCCGTCGCCGTCCCCGCCCAGCTCGGCCGCCAGCTCCGGGCCGGTGAGGAAGCGCTTGAAGACGCGGTGGCGCGAGCCGTCGTTGAGCACGCGCTCCTCCCAGCGCTCGCGCTCGACGCCGGGGCGCGGGGCGGAGTCGACGACGATCAGCTCCGCGGGCGCGACGCGGCGGGCCTCGGCCAGGAACGCGGCGCGCTCCTCGGGCACGAGGTGGCCGTAGAAGTGCGCGGTGAGGACGCGGTCGAAGGCGCCGCCGGCGAACGGCAGCGCCAGCGCGTCGCCGGTCAGCGCCAGGCCTTCGGGCAGGCGGTCCTGGGCGATGGCGACCATCGCCGGGCTCTGGTCCAGCCCGACCGCGAGGCCGGCGAGGTGGCGGGTCAGGAACGCGGTGCCGCAGGCGACGTCCAGCGTCCGCGCGGCCGGCAGCCCGGCGGCGAGCGCGACGAGTCGGTCGACCTCGGCCGACCACCCTGGACGGTCGCGCGTCGCGAAGCTCCCGGTGCCCTCGTACCACTCGTCGTACTCGCGCGCCCGGGCGTCGTAGTAGGCGTGGGTGGCGGCGTCGCGGGCGAAGGGCATCGGCCCGCAGGCTACGCGTGGCCGACGAGCACGCCGACCACGGCGACGAGGACGCCGCCGAGCGTGACCTGCACGAGCGAGACCGGCAGCGGGACGGCCATGAAGCGCTTGCGGACGACCGCGATCGTCACCAGCTCGAAGGCCACGACGACGTAGGCCACGGCCAGCGCGGTCGACACGTTCCCGATCAGGAACGGCAGCGCGTGGAAGGTGCCGCCCAGGAACGTCGCGCCGCCGGTGATCAGCCCGCGCGACAGCGAGCTGCCGCGGCCGGTGACCGAGCCGTCGTCGGACAGGCCCTCCGACAGCGCCATCGAGATCGCGGCGCCCAGCGCGCTGGCCAGGCCGACGAGCAGCGCGGCGCGCGAGCCCGCGATGTAGGCCGCGGCGAAGATCGGCGCGAGCGTCGAGATCGTGCCGTCGATCAGCCCGACGAGGCCGGGCTGGATGCGCTGCAGCACGAGCCGGCGGCGCTCGGCGTCGAGGGCCGGGGCGGTGGGAAGGGGCATGGCGTGATCGCTCACGCCGTCCATAATACAAGGCGCTAAAGATAAGGATGCCCTAACATGTGCGAGCGAGTATGAAGGGCACCCGAACTCCCCAGGCCGGCGCGGCCGCCGAGCAGGCCGCCGAGGCCCGCCTCGTCGCGGCGCTGCGCGACCGCGGCCAGCGCGTCACCTCCCAGCGCCTGGTGATCGGCCGGCTCCTGCGCGAGCTCGACCGCCACGTCACCGCCGAGGAGGTCCTGCGCCGCGCCTCCGAGCAGCTGCCGGGCGTCTCGCTGCCCACCGTCTACGCGACGCTCGACCTGCTGACCGAGCTCGGCGAGGCCCGCCGCGTCGCCGTCGGCGGCCCGGTGCTCTACGACCCGCGCGTCGAGGATCACGCGCACCTGCGCTGCCGCGACTGCGGCCTGGTCGAGGACCTCGACATCCCGCTCGACACGGCGCGCGCGCTGCGCGCCGCCCGCGCCGCGGGCTTCGCCCCGGACGGGGCGGAGCTGGTCGTGGAGGGCCGCTGCGCGGCCTGCGCGGCGGCGACACCGGCGTAGCCGGCGTCCAGCGCGGAGCCGCAGCGCGGCGTCGAGGGACGACTCAACCGCGCATATCGCGGTTCAGTCGT
>JAOPZD010000656.1 GCA_025964295.1 Conexibacter sp. | reverse complement strand
GCCGGACGGCCCCGCCGCGCCGCGCCAAACGTCGCCATCGGTGCCTGAAGCTCAGCGGCATAAAAACGATCATTGGCCCTGATCGATGACGAGCGCCGCCGCTGCCCTTGCGGCGCGGTGGTCGGCGCGGGTACTGTCGAGCTCCGCCAGCCGAGGAGGTGCCGTGTGCGCGGCAGGATGTCGACCCGCCTGCAGACCGAAGGGGCCCTGGCCTCCGTCTCGGCCGTCCTGCTGGTGCTCACGCTCGCGTGGCCCGACTGGATCGAGGCGCTGACGGGCCTGGATCCCGACCACCACGACGGGGCCGTCGAGTGGGCCATCGTCGCGGTCCTGCTCGTGACCACGGTCACGCTCGGCGTCGCCGCTCGCTCCGAGTGGCTGCGCACCGCCGGCGAGGAGCGTTAGCCATGCCGCAGCCCAAGAAGCGCCCGAAGCGCCCGCCCAAGCCGGTGCGCAAGCCCCCGATCGACCCGGACATCGTCCATCGCGCCTATGTCGAGCGCCATCTGGGCGGGACGAGCGACCCCGGCCAGGACGCCTATGACCGCGCGCTGGAGCAGTGGCACCGGCTCCCCGGCGCGGTGCGCAACCCGCCCACGGAGACGACGCCGCCCGCCGAGACGCCGCCGCCCGCCGAGGACCGGCCGGCGGAGGACCCGGAGGGCGACGCATGACGCTCGTCGGAACGACCTGGTCGCCCGTCGGCCCGAGCCCGATGTCGGAGGGCTCCATCCAGGACAACGGCCTGGTCAGCGCCATCGCGGTGCATCCCACCGACGCGAACGTCGTCTACCAGGGCACGGCCGGCGGCGGCGTCTGGCGCACCGGCGACGCCGGCGCCACCTGGACACCGCTCTTCGACCGCCAGATCTCGCTCGGCATCGGCGAGCCCGCGGCCCTGGCCGTCGATCCCAACGACACCGACGTCATCTACGTCGGCACGAGCTCGCGCGTCACGCCCCAGACGCAGGCCGGGCTGTTCAAGTCCACCGACGGCGGCGCGAGCTGCGTGCGCCTCGGGTCCGGCTATCCCGTCGGGAACACCGGCAACGCGAGCCAGTTCACCGGGCAGTGGGTCAACGTCATCATCGTCGACCCCGCGGACTCCCAGACGCTGTACCTCAGCTCGACGAGCGGCGTGTTCCGCTCCACCGACGGCGGCCTGAACTGGCGCCGGGCCACCGGGGCGACCGCCGACACGCGCTCGCTCGTGCTCGACACGTCCTCGCCGCCCGGCGCGCGCATCCTCTACGCGGGCGTCAACGGCGTCGGCGTCGTCCGCTCAACCGACGGCGCCCGGACGTTCACCCAGGTCCTCACCGGCGCGACGCCCGCGGTCGCCGCCGCCGTCGGGGCCGCGCCCAACGGCTTTCGCAAGGTCGTCGTCGACCTGGCGCCGCCGGCGTCGCCACCCAACCCGGGCGGCGTGCAGGTGCTCTACGCCACGCTCGAGGGCATCGGCGGCGCCGCCGATCCCGTCGGGCTGTTCCTGAGCACCGACGCGGGAGCCACGTGGTCCCAGCGGGCGGCCACCGGCATGCCGACCCGGACGCAGGGCGGCTACAGCTTCCACATGGCCGTCGACCCCGCCTCGCCCGGCGACGGGGTCGGGGACATCATCTACTTCGGCACCGTCGGGCAGGCGCGCTCGACCGACGCGGGCGCGTCCTTCACGGGACTCAGCGGGCTCCACGCCGACACGCACTCGTGGGGGTTCTTCCGGCGCCCCGCGCCACAGGGGTCGATCGTCTACTGCGGCAACGACGGCGGCATCTTCCGCTCGACCGACGACGGGGCGACGTGGACGCCGATCAACGCCGGCGGCCTGCAGACCGGGTTGTTCTACAACATCGACGTCCGGCCCGACGCCACCGCGAGCGCGACGGTCGGCGCGCTGCAGGACAACGAGATCGAGACGACGCACGGCGGCACCGGCCTCGGCTGGTTGGGCACCAACGGCGGCGACGGCTGGGACGTCGCCTACGACGGCACGATCGCCGGCCAGCTGTACGCGACCAGCGGCTTCTGGTCGCCCGCGCCGTGCACGCGCCTGTTCCGCTCCACCGACGACGGCAGCACCTGGTCGGAGATCACGCCCTGGGGGACGACGTCGGACGCCGGCTGCTACCTCGCCCCGGTCACGACGGACCCGAGCACGGGCGGCATCGTCTACGTCTGCGGCAGCCAGAACCTCTGGCAGAGCCAGGACGGGGGCGCGAGCTGGCGGACCATCACGCCCGTGGCGAGCGCCGGCAACGTCGACGTCGCGCGCGCCGACGGCAACAACGTGGTCATCGCGCTGGGCAACCGGGTCCTGGTCTCCGCCGACGCCCTCGCCGCGACGGTCGGCCCGCCCAACGGCGTCACCTTCACCGACATCACGCGCAACCTGCCGTCGCGGCCGGTGCTGCGCGCCGTCTTCGATCCCGTCGACCCGACCGTCGTCTATGCCGTGCTCGGCGGCTTCGACGGCGCCGGCCCGGGGCAGCGGGGCCACGTCTTCCGCACGACGATCGGCGGGTCGGCGTGGAAGGACATCTCCCCCGCGCTGGACGTGCCGTTCGGCGCGATCGCCCTCGACGGCGCGCACGAGCCGACCACGATCTACGCCGGCTCCGACCTCGGCGTCCTGCGCTCGGTCGACCTCGGCGGGACGTGGACCGTCCTCGACGACCTGCACTTCCCGCGCGCGCCGGTGACGGACCTCGTCCTGCGCCCCGAGTCGCGCATCCTGCGGGCCGCGACCTACGGGCGCGGCGTGCTCGAGCTGACGACCGCCAAGGGCCCGACGATCGCGGTCAACCTGGAGGACGGCCTCGACTTCGGCACGGTCTGCGGCGGACCGCAGACGCTGCTGTTGCAGGTCTTCAACGTCGGCGCCCAGGATCTCGTCATCGACAGCGTCGGGCGCCTGATGGGCTCGGCCGGCGTCAGCGTCTCCGCGACGCCGGGCACGCCGCTGGTCATCAGCGCCGGCGAGGAGGTCGACTTCACCGTCGCGTTCACGCCGACCACGCCCGGAACGCCGGAGACGGCGACGATCCGGATCGTCAGCAACGACCCCGGCGCGCCGGTCGTCGACCTCACCGCGACGGGCACCGGCGGCACGCCTGCGCTCGAGGTCGTGGTGCCCGGCGACGGCGACATGGGCCAGGCGTGCCTGGGCACGTTCGCCGAGCGCGACCTCGTGGTCGACAACCGCGGGCCGTGCGCCCTGCGGATCACGGGCCTGAGCTCGTCCTCGCCGGAGTTCACGCTGCCGGGGGTCCACGCGTTCCCGCTCGTGGTGGGCGCCGGCGACGCGATCGCGCTGCCGGTGCGCTTCGTCCCGGCGGCCCTGGGCGCGCGCTCGGGCTCGGTCACCATCGCCAGCGACGACCCCGCCGGTCCCAAGGTCATCCGCCTGCGCGGCGAGGCGCCCGCGCCGCGCCTGGCGCTGAGCATCGCCGACGCCGGCAGCTTCGGCCGGGTCTGCGTCGACGCCCACCGCGACGAGCCGCTGCTGCTCAGCAACCCGGGCCGCTGCACGCTCACCGTGACCGCCATCGCCTCGGACTCGCCGGAGTTCGAGGTCCCCGACGTCGAGACGTTCCCGCTGACGATCGCGCCGGGCACGTCGGTCGAGCTGCCGATCCGCTTCGCGCCGACCAGCTTCGGCGCCAAGTCGGCCACGATCGCCGTGACCAGCGACGACCCCGCCGGCGTCCGCACGATGGCGGTCTCCGGCGTCGCGCCGTCGGGCACGATCGTCCTCACCGGCTCGCCGGCGTTCGGCACCGTCGAGCTCGGCGACCACGTCCAGCACACGATCGCGGTCTGCAACACCGGGCCGTGCGACCTGCACGTCGCCGACGCGGTTCTGCGCTGCCGCTGCAGCTGCTGCGACGACGACGGCCACCACCACGACCACCAGCGGCCCTGCCGGCACTTCCGCCTCGTCAACAGCCCGTTCCCGGCGACCGTCCGGCCGGGCGCCTGCCTGGGCGTCGTCGTCGACTTCGCTCCCGGCTGCGACGGCCGGTCGTGCTGCGACCTCGTCGTCCGCAGCGACGACGTCGACCGGCCCGTGGCCGAGCTGTGCCTGACCGGATCGCTGAAGCGGACGCTGTCCTCGGCGCTGAAGTGCTGGGCCGGCCAGGAGCTGCGGACGATGCTCCAGGCGGTCGACGACGACTGCTGCTGAGGCGGCCGGCGATCAGGCGTCGGGCGGCGCCTTCATCACGCCCGCCGACTCCGCGTGCAGCGCGCCGCCACGACCGTCGGCGAGCGCGCCGGCCGCGGCGCGGATCGCGGCGAGGATGGCCGGCGCCGCGGAGGGCGAGTCCTCCAGCGACATGCGCACGTCGATCTCGATCGGCGTGTCGCCGTAGCCGCGGGCGTCGACGCGGATGAAGGCGGTCTTGCGGTCGCCGAGGTGCGCGATGTGGTCGGTGCCGACGTGCGATGGCGGCGCGGCGGCCGCGTCGCTGGCCCCGAGGCCCGCGGTCTTCGTCGCCTGCTTGGTCGCCAGGGCCGCGGGGTCCTGGAGCGCGCGGAAGTCCTCGTTGCCCGCGGCGTTGAGCTGGAAGGTCGAGGTGATCTCGACGCCGCCGGCGGTCAGCGCGTCGAGGATCGCGCGGTGGATGAGCGTCGTGCCGAAGCCGCTCTTGAGGTCGTCGCCGAGCAGCGGCAGGCCGGCGGCGGCGAACCGCGCCGACCAGGCGGCGGACCGCGCGAGCACGGCGGGCATGCAGTTCACGTAGGCACAGCCCGCGGCGAGCGCCGCCTCCGCGTAGTGCTCGCTCTCGCGCTGGGCGCCGGCGGGCAGCAGCGACACCACCACCTCGGTGCCGCTCGCGCGCAGCACGTCGGCCGCCGCACCGCCGTCGCGCACCGTCACGCCCAGCGGCGCGACGTCCGGGTTGAACGCCAGCGCGTTGTTCGGGGCCGCCCAGATCGCCTCGGCCACGTCGCGACCGACCTTGCCCTCCGCGACGTCGAACGCCGCGACCACGCGCACGTCCTCGACGTCGTCGTAGATCAACCCCTGCACGAGCGACGAGGCGCAGTTGCCGACCCCGACGATGGCCACCGATGTCATGGCGCCATCTTCGCGCCCAGGGCGTGATCGACGTAGGGCCCCAGCACCTCGGCCATCGACGCGCCGGTGAGGGCGGCGCGGCCGCCGGGCAGCGCGGCGGCGCTGATCGCCAGGCGGACGACCACCTCGGCGAGCAGGTCGGCGTCGTGCGCGGCGAGCCCCGGCCAGCTCTCGCGCATGACCGCGGCGAGGCGTCCGGTGGCGGCCGCGACGACCGGCGCACCGCGCGTGGTGACGAGCTCGAGCAGCTCGTCGGCGCCGCCGCCGCCGGTGGTGATCGCGCGCACCAGCGGGTTGTCGGCGGCCGCCGCGAAGAACACGTCGAACGCGGCGGAGACCGCGGTGCGCGGCGCGTCGACGTGGGCGGTGATCGCGGTCTCCACGCGCGCGACGAGCCGCGCGGCCTCGCGCAGGACGTAGGCCTGGGCCAGCTCGGCGCGGCTGCCGAAGCGCTTGTAGAGCGTCTGGCGGCTCACGCCGGCGGCGCGCGCGACCGCGGCCATCGTGACGTCCGGCCAGCCGCGCTC
>JAOPZD010000655.1 GCA_025964295.1 Conexibacter sp. | reverse complement strand
CGCGCCGCCGCGGCGCGCTGCGCTCGTTCTCGGACCTGCGCACCGGCGAGCATGTCGTCCACGAGGACCATGGCGTCGCGCGCTTCGCGGGCTTCGAGACCAAGACGGTGGCCAACGTCACCCGCGACTACCTGCAGCTCGAGTTCGCCGGCAGCGACAAGGTCTACATGCCGGTCGAGCAGCTGGCGAAGATCTCGCGCTACCTCGGCGCGGGCAGCGGCGCGCCGACGCTGAGCAAGCTCGGCGGCAAGGCGTGGGAGACGATGAAGGCGCGGGCCCGCCGCGCCGCGCAGGAGCTCGCCGGCGAGCTGCTCAACCTCTACGCCGAGCGCCGCAAGCGCGCCGGCCACAGCTTCCCGGAGGACTCCGAGTGGCTGCGCGAGTTCGAGGAGAAGTTCCCCTACACCGAGACCGCCGACCAGCGCGAGGCGATCGAGGTCGTCAAGGCCGACATGGAGCGCTCGACGCCGATGGATCGCCTGATCTGCGGCGACGTCGGCTACGGCAAGACCGAGGTCGCGCTGCGCGCCGCGTTCAAGGCCGCCGACGACGGCAAGCAGGTGCTGATCCTCGCCCCGACGACGATCCTCGCCCAGCAGCACTACGGCAACTTCGCCGAGCGGCTGAAGGACTACCCCTTCACCGTCGACCACGTCTCCCGGTTCCGCACGCCCAAGGACCAGAAGGAGGTCGTCAAGGCCTTCAACGACGGCAAGGTCGACATCCTGAGCGGCACCCACCGCCTGCTCGGCCGCGACATGCGGGGCAAGGACATCGGGTTGATCGTCGTCGACGAGGAGCAGCGCTTCGGCGTCAAGCAGAAGGAGCTGCTCCGCCAGCTCAAGCTCAAGGTCGACGTCATCGCGATGTCGGCGACGCCGATCCCGCGCACGCTGCAGATGTCGATGGCGGGCGTCCGCGACATCTCGGTCATCGAGACGCCGCCGGAGGGCCGGCGCCCGGTCAAGACCTACGTCGGCGAGTACGACGAGGAGCTCGTCAAGCAGGCGATCATGCGCGAGAAGGGCCGCGACGGCCAGGCGTTCTTCGTGCACAACCGCGTCGAGACGATCGACGAGACCGCCGAGCGGCTGCGCGGCCTGTGCCCGGGCGTGACCTTCGAGGTCGCCCACGGCCAGCTCGACGAGAAGGAGCTCGAGAAGCGCATGCTCGCGTTCCTGCGCGGCGAGGCCGACGTGCTCGTGGCCACCTCGATCATCGAGTCGGGCATCGACATCCCGCAGGCCAACACGCTCATCGTCGAGCGCTCCGACATGTTCGGGCTCGCTCAGCTCTACCAGATCCGCGGGCGCGTCGGACGCTCCCGCGAGCGCGCCTACGCCTACCTCCTGTACCCGGCGCACGCGGCGCTGACCGAGGAGGCGATGAAGCGCATGAGCGCGCTGTCGGACTACACCGAGCTCGGCGCCGGCTTCAAGATCGCGATGCGCGACCTGGAGATCCGCGGCGCCGGCAACCTGCTCGGCGACGAGCAGTCCGGCCACGTCGCCGCGCTGGGCTTCGAGCTCTACATGCAGATGCTCGACGAGGCGGTCGCGGCGGCGAGCACCGAGGTCGACGGCGACGAGATGCCCGAGCCGGTGCGCCTCGACGTCAACGTCGACGCCTACATCCCCGCCGACTACATCGCCTACGAGCAGGCCAAGATCGACGTCCACCGTCGCATCGCGGGCGCGCGCGAGGTCGCCGACCTCGGCGTCCTGCGCGACGAGCTCGAGGACCGCTTCGGCGAGATCCCCACGCCGCTGGACAACCTGCTGCAGCTCCAGCAGGCGCGGATCAAGCTCGGCCAGGCCGGCGCCCGGGCGGTCAGCTTCCGCGGCGACCGCCTGGCCGTGACGCCCGTCGATCTCGACGGCGAGCGGGCCAAGCGGCTGAAGGAGGCGCTGCCCGAATCGACCTACGAGCCCGGCCGGGCGCAGCTTTCGGTCCGGGTCCCCGAGGATCCCGAGCAGCGCTTCCCCGCGGTCGTGGCCGCCGCCGACGCGCTGCTGGCCGTGTCGCTGGCCGCCGCATAGCCCAGTCGGGGGCCTGACGTCAAGGCACGGAGCCCTGCCAAACGGACACAGGTTTAAGGCTCCGTTCATACTGACCCTGGTAGCTTCCGCCCCGCTATGACAAAGCCTCGTCGGTTTGCGGCGCTCTTGGGCGCCTTTTTGATGCTTCCCCTCGTTCTCGCCGCCTGTGGTGGCGGCGACAGCGTGCCGGGCAACGCCGTGGTCAAGATCGGCAGTGATCCGATCAAGACGACGGAGTTCGACCACTGGCTCAAGGTGGCGGCAACCACACAGCAGCAGCAGACCGGCGCCACGGGCGCGGCCAGCATCCCGGACCCGCCCGAGTTCAAGAACTGCATCGCTCAGAAGAAGAAGACGGCGACCAAGCCGGCCAAGGGCCAGCCGAACCCGACCGACGCCACGTACAAGAGCCAGTGCTCGCAGGAGTACAACAGCCTGCGTGACCAGGTCATGCAGTTCCTGATCTCCTCGGCGTGGATCGAGGGCGAGTCCCACGACCGCGGCGTCAAGATCGCCGACGCGGACGTCAAGAAGGACTTCGACAAGCAGCGTCAGCAGAGCTTCCCGAAGGACAAGGACTACGCGGCCTTCCTGAAGAGCTCGGGCTACGTGCAGGAGGACCTGCTGTACCGCATCAAGGTGCAGAACCTCTCCCAGAAGCTGCGCACCAAGATCCTCGAGGGGACCGACAAGGTCTCCCAGCAGCAGATCGCCGACTACTACAACAAGAACAAGAGCCGCTTCGCCCAGCCCGAGAAGCGCGACCTGCGCATCGTGCTGACCAAGACCGAGGCCCAGGCCAACAAGGCCAAGGCGGCGCTGGACTCCGGCCAGTCGTTCAAGTCGGTCGCGGCGAAGTACTCGATCGACCAGGGCACGCGCGACAGCGGCGGCCTCCTCGCCGCGGTCCCCAAGGGCCAGCAGGAGAAGGCGCTCGACGACGCGACGTTCAAGGCGGCCAAGGGCAAGATCGGCGGCCCGGTCAAGACGCAGTTCGGCTTCTACGTCTTCCAGGTGGTCAAGATCACGCCCGGCTCCCAGCAGACGCTGGACCAGTCCAAGGCGTCGATCAAGCAGCTCCTGGTCAGCCAGCAGCAGCAGACCAAGCTCGACGCGTTCGTGAAGGACTTCCAGAAGAAGTGGAAGGACCGCACGGAGTGCCAGAAGGGCTACCAGACGGCCGACTGCAAGAACGCGCCGAAGAAGGCCGCCACGACGGCCGCCTCGACGGCGGCGCCGGCGCCCACGACGACGAACAAGTAGTCCGCAGAGCGCGTGTAGCCTGCGGCGGGTGTCCCCCAACGAGACGCCCGCCGCGGCCGCCGCTTCTGCGATCGTCGCGCTCGACGACCTGACGCGGCGCCTGCGGGTCGAGTGCCCGTGGGACCGCGAGCAGGACGAGCGCACGATCGTCCCGTACACCCTCGAAGAGGCCTACGAGCTGGCCGACGCGGCGCAGCGCCGCGACGACGGCAAGCTGCTGGACGAGCTCGGCGACGTGCTCTTCCAGGTCCACTTCCTGTCGCTGCTGCTCGAGGAGCGCGGCGCGGGCTCGCTGGCCGACGTCGCCGAGCACGTGCGCCAGAAGCTGATCCGGCGCCACCCGCACATCTTCGGCGAGGCCGAGGTCGAGACGGCGGGCGAGGTGCTGCGCAACTGGGACGCGATCAAGGCCACCGAGGCCGGCCGCGAGCCCGGGATCTTCGGCGAGGTGCCGGAGAACCTGCCGTCGCCGCTGTATGCCCGCAAGGTCCAGCGCCGGGCCGCCACGAGCGGTCTCGACCTCGAGGAGGTGCCGTTCGGCGCGGTGACCGGCCAGCTCGAGGTGCTCGAGGAGGCCGTCGGCGCCGGCGCCGACGCCGACGCGCGCTTCGCGGCGGTGGGGGACCTGCTGTTCGCGGCGGTCAACGTCGCGCGCAAGCTCAAGGTCGACCCGGAGCTCTCCCTGCGGTCCTCGGCCGATAGGTTCCGCGGGCGCGTCGAGGCGGCCGAGCGGCTCGCCCAGGCGGACGGGCTGACGTGGGATGACCTCGACACCGGCCGCCAGATCAACTACTACGCGCAGGCCCGGCTCCGAGAAGAAGAGGACTGACCCGCACCGCCATGAGCGCCATCGAACGCGTCCACGCCCGCCAGATCCTCGACTCCCGAGGCAACCCGACCGTCGAGGTCGAGCTCGCCCTGCGCTCCGGCGCGACGGGCCGCGCCGCGGTCCCGTCCGGCGCCTCGACCGGCGAGTTCGAGGCCACGGAGCTGCGCGACGGCGGCTCGGAGTACCTCGGCAAGGGCGTGACGCAGGCCGTCGGCCACGTCAACGGCGAGATCGCCGAGGCGATCGCCGGGCTGGACGCGACCGACCAGGCGGGCCTCGACGCCAAGCTCATCGAGCTCGACGGCACGCCCAACAAGTCGCGCCTGGGCGCCAACGCGATCCTCGGCGTCTCGCTGGCCGCCGCGCACGCGGCCGCGGCCGAGGAGGGCGCGCCGCTGTGGCGCTACCTCGGCGGCGAGTCCGCCCACGTCCTGCCGGTGCCGATGATGAACGTGCTCAACGGCGGCGCGCACGCCGACAACTCGGTGGACTTCCAGGAGTTCATGATCGTCCCGGTCGGCGCCGGGTCGTTCCGCGACGGCCTGCGCTACGGCGCCGAGGTCTTCCACGCGCTCAAGAAGACGCTGCACGACAAGGGGCTGGGCACGACCGTCGGCGACGAGGGCGGCTTCGCGCCGAACCTGGAGTCCAACGTGGCAGCGCTGGAGCTGCTCGTCGCGGGCATCGAGGCGGCGGGCTACATGCCGGGCGAGGACATCGCGATCGCGCTGGACCCGGCGACATCGGAGATCTTCGAGGGCGGGGTGTACGACCTCGAGCACGAGGGGCGCAAGCTGTCGTCGGCGGAGCTGGCGTCCTACTGGGCGCAGCTGAGCGGCAAGTACCCGATCCTCTCGATCGAGGACGGCATGGACGAGGAGGACTGGGACGGCTGGAAGGCGCTGACCGACGAGATCGGCGACACCGTCCAGCTCGTCGGCGACGACCTCTTCGTCACCAACGTCGAGCGGCTCAAGCGCGGCATCGACGCGGGCGTCGCCAACTCGATCCTCGTCAAGGTCAACCAGATCGGGACGCTGACCGAGACGCTCGCCGCGATCGCCATGGCGCGCGAGGCCGGCTACACCGCGGTCATGTCGCACCGCTCGGGCGAGACCGAGGACGTGACGATCGCCGACCTCGCCGTCGCGACCGGCTGTGGCCAGATCAAGACCGGCGCACCCTCCCGCTCCGATCGCGTGGCCAAGTACAACCAGCTGCTGCGCATCGAAGAGGCGCTCGGCGCCGACGCGACCTACCCGGGCCGCTCCGTCTTCCGCTCCTAGCGAGCGAACCGCCACAGTCCGTCGAGGGACGACTCAACCACCGAGGGCGTGGTTCAGTCGTCCCTCGATGCACCGGGGGCGGCGCGTGGGCGGGATCGTCCATGCGCCGAACGAGGGAGGAACGTGCGCGCGCGGGGCGAACCGCGACTTAGATGTCCCCAGCCCGCCAGTCCGCGGCGCACGCGCGCTCCCGTCCCTCCACGGATCGCCGCCCTCAGCAGCGGCCGCGCGTGGTCGCGGGTGGGGGCCGGGCCATTCGGTGGGATCGCGTGGGGCGGGTCGCCCTGCTCGTGGTGCTGCTGGGCGTCGTCGCGCTCTACGTGGGGCCGTCGATCAGCTTCTTCCACACCTACCGCGAGGCGCAGGCGCGGCGGGCGGAGGTCGGGAAGCTGCAGGCCGAGAACAAGCGCCTGCGGGCGCGGCGGCTGGCGCTGAACAACCCGCGGACGCTGGAGCGCGAGGCGCGCCGACTGGGGCTCGTCAAGCCCGGCGAGCGGCCGTTCATCGTCAAGGGCCTGCCCGGCGACAAGTGACGCGCGAGGCTCGCTAGCCTGGCCCCGATGGGCCAGTTCGAGACCTCGATGTACCAGTGGCAGCAGGGCGCCCGCCGCGTGAACGAGTCGCTGCCCGACGAGCGCATGGCGATGGACCGCGTCGTCGAGGCGATCCTCGCCGAGCTGCGCCGCCGCCTCGGCGGCCCGTTCACGATCGACGAGCTCGTCGACCTCTACGACCAGGGCACGAGCTGGTGCACCGACATCGCCTACAAGGTCGCGCCGGGCGCGCCCTGGGCGTGGGACGCGCGGACGACCGCCGACGCGGCGTTCGGCCGCTACGTCCGCGAGGCCTACGACTACGCCGGCGGCCGGCGCCTGGACCCGCGCCCGGCGGACTGAGCCGCCGCCCGGCTCACGCCGCGCCCGGCCCGCTGGTCTGCGGCATCCGCGCGAAGCGCAGGTACACGCCCAGGGCGCCCGCCGTCTCATAGCCCAGGCGCGCGTACAGCTCCTTCGGCCAGTCGCCGGCGTCGGCGACGATGAACAGCAGCTGCGGATCGCCGGCCAGCGCCGCTCGTGTCGCCGCGGTGACGACCGCGCGCCCGTAGCCGCGGCCGCGGTGCTCGACCAGGCAGACGACGTCCTCGACCTGCGCCTCGGCGCCACGGGTCCACAGCCGGGCCCAGGCGACCACCGCGTCGCCGTCGCACACCGCGAAGCGCCGCTCGTCCGCGCCGGCCGGCCCGTAGGTGCGGTGGTGCTCGATCAGGTGCCGGCGCGTCCGGGCGTCGCGGCCGTAGGGCGTGTCCGGGTCGGTCCTCAGGTAGCGCTCGGTGGCGTCGAGGACCGCCTGGACGGAGACCTCGCGCACGTCGACGCCCGCCACGGCGTCCGGCAGGACGCCCGCCGCGGCGCCCGCATGCACCTGGAAGACGTGGCGGCCCGCGTCGTAGCCGAGCGCGACGAGCTCCTCGCGCAGCCGCGCCTCGGCCGCCGGCTCGAGCAGCAGCCGGCGGTGGGCCATCCCTTCGCCGCCGAGCAGGCGCTCGGCCTGGGCGTCGAGCCGCGCGGCGCTCAGGCCGCCGGCGTCGCCGACCGCCCAGAGCAGGTTGCGGTCATAGCAGCGGTCGATCTCGGGGGACAGGAACGCCTGTCCCCAGGCCGCGGTGACCGTCCGCCCCGCCGCAGCGTGCATCGCCCGTTCGAACGCGAAGGCGCGCTCGAGCGGCGCGCCCGTGCCGGCGGCGTCAGTCTTCGTCGGCGTCGTCGGCATCTCCGCCGACGCGCTTGATGACGATCTGGTCGGCCTCGACCGTCACCTCGACCTCGCGGTGACCCGCCCAGTGCTCGGCGTAGACGCCGTCGTCGGCGACCGCCGGGTCGAGCCACAGGCCGTAGCCCTCTTCGCCGTGGTCGAAGGTGCCCTCGTAGCTGGACCCCTTCTTCACGCGCGCCCGGCCACGCCCGCCGCGGCGGCCGCGGCGGCGCTTGGGCGCGTCGTCGTCGCCCTCCTCCTCGGAGGGCTCCTCGTCCTCACCCGCCTCCGCCTTGCGGGCGGCCTCGGCCTCCAGCTCGGCGGCGATCAGCGCGTCGTCCTCGGCGCGCAGGTCGATCTCGTCGTCGAAGTCGACGCCGGGAGCCTCGGAGGTCTCGCCGTCCGGGAGCAGATCGTTCTCCTTCTTGAAGGCTTCGATCTGCTGGACGGTGACCTCCAGCTGGTGGGCGACCCACGCGTCGGTGCGCCCCTGGCGCACCCACGTCCGGATCTGGTTCAGATGAGGGCGGAGCGATCGTCTGGCCATGCGAAGGTCGCCATCCTAGTCGAGAGTCCGGGCGGTACGTCGGGCCGGTGCGTCAGGCTGCGGTCCGATGCCCGACGTCCCGCGCCGCGACTTCGCACAGGTATTTGGGGCAAGGTTCGTCATCCGACGTCGTTCCCGCATATGCAAGGTTTCGCTCCGCTTGCATGTGGGCACCGGCCCTGCGAGACTCGATCGCCCGGTGGCAGGGACGTTGGGAGGCGTCCAACCATGCTCGTACTGACACGAAAGTCCAACCAGAGCATCATGATCGGAGACGACATCGAAGTCTCCGTTCTGTCCATCATGGGCGAGAAGGTGCGCATCGGGATCCAGGCCCCGCGGGACATCCCGGTCTTCCGCAAAGAGGTCTACCTCGAGATCCAGCAGGAGCGCAACGGCGCGGTCGAGAGCGCGGCCGACGGCGGCATCCGCGGCGAGGTCGATGAGGCGCTGCGCAAGCTCGGCACCGCGGCGGAGTAACCGCCCCGCCGGGCGTCAGCCCATCACGTAGTACAGCGTCTCGAACATCGCCAGCGTCACGAGCGCGGCGGTCGCGATGAGGATCAGGTAGAGCAGCCCGAAGCGCATCGACCCGCGCTTGTGGGTCTTGTCCAGGTGGCGCTTGCGCGCACGCCGCTCGGCCTCGCGCCGGAGGCGCTCGGCTTGGTCGCGGTCCTGCTCGATCTCATCGACGAACGCCCGTTCGAGCTGGGCGAGGCTCTGACGCATGCGCATCGGCCTCGAGAGGCTACCGCTCACAGGCGCTCCATAACCCGCGCCCGGCCTCGCGCGCCTGCGCGGCGAGCGTGCGGAAGCGGTCGGCGAAGCGCACGTTCGGCGCGATCGTCAGCGGCGTCGCGTACCCGCCGCGGACCAGCTCGGCGTTGACGAACAGCCCGTCGGAGGCGCGGTAGACGTAGGCCAGCAGGCGCCCGTAGCGGTCGCGCGCCTCGGCGTCGGCGACCAGCCGGACACGCTCGCCCTCGACGAGCCGGTGGTTCTCGGCCGACGCCTTCTTGCCGAAGCACTGCACCGGCGTGCGCGGCTTGACCGTCTCGGGCGTGTCGACGCCGATGTAGCGGACGCGCTCCTCGCGGCCGCCGACGTCGGCGACGATCGTGTCGCCGTCGACCACGCGGACGACCGTCGCGGTCCCGGAGGACGACGACGGCGCGGGATCGTCTCCCGCGCGCGTGTAGCCGTAGCCGCCCGCGAGCAGCACGACGAGGATCCAGGGGACAACGCGAAGCACCCGCCGGACCCTAGGCCGGAGCCCGGGTGCGGCGGGTGCGATGTTGCAGCCTCGTCGCGATCGCGGCGCAGTCGCGCCGCAGTCGCCTACGCGATCGTGACCTCGTCGGCCAGGTACACGTCCTGGATCGCCTGCAGCAGCTCGACGCCCTCGGGCATCGGGCGCTGGAACGCCTTGCGGCCCGAGATCAGGCCCGTGCCGCCCGCGCGCTTGTTGATGACCGCCGTGCGGACCGCCTCGGCGAGGTCGGTCGCGCCGGAGGACGCGCCGCCGCTGTTGATCAGCGGCGCCCGGCCCGCGTAGCAGTTGAGCAGCTGGTAGCGGGTCAGGTCGATCGGGTTGTCGCTGGTCAGCTTCTCGTAGACCAGCTTGTTCGTCTTGCCGTAGGCGCCGTTGCCCAGCGCGTTGAGCGCGTTGTAGCCGCCGTTGTTCTCCGGCAGCTTCTGCTTGATGATGTCGGCCTCGATCGTGACGCCCAGGTGGTTGGCCTGGCCCGTCAGGTCGGCGGCGAGGTGGTAGTCGGGCCCGCCGTCCTTCGACTTGTTGAAGGCCGAGTTGCGCAGGTAGC
>JAOPZD010000623.1 GCA_025964295.1 Conexibacter sp. | reverse complement strand
CCGGCCGGTCCGGACGCGCCCGAGCTTATCGCCGTCGACGGCTCTGCGCTGGACGCCGCGACGCTGCGGACCTGGCTGCGCCGCGCGCGCCTGGTGAGCCTCAGCCTGGAGAGCAACGGCGGCATCTGCCGCTCGCTGCTGGCCGTCCGCCACGGCGTCCCCGACCCGACCCAGGAGGCGGCATTGCCTCGCGCAGAGCGCTCGCATGCCGGGCGCGAGCTCGCCCAGGGGCTCGCTCGCACAGCCGATGAGATCAGAAAGGCCATCGCATGATCGCCGCCCGCCTGCACAAGTACCACGAGGCGCTCGCCGTCGAGCAGATCGCCGAGCCCGAGATCACCGGCCCGCACGACGTGATCGTCCGGGTCGGCGGCGCCGGCCTGTGCCGCACCGACCTTCATGTACAGGAAGGGCAGTGGGCCGAGAAGTCCGGCGTCGAGCTGCCCTACGTGCTCGGCCACGAGAACGCCGGCTGGGTGCACGAGATCGGCTCGGCCGTCAGCAACGTCGAGGTCGGCGACACGGTCATCGTCCACCCGCTGATCACCTGCGGGCTGTGCCGGGCCTGCCGCGCCGGCGACGACGTCCACTGCATCAACAACCTCTTCCCGGGGATCTCGGTCGACGGCGGCTTCGCCCAGCTGCTGAAGACGAGCGCCCGCTCGGTGGTCAAGCTGCCGCCGACGCTGCACCCCAAGGACATCGCGGCGCTCGCCGACGCGGGCCTCACGGCCTACCACGCGGTCAAGAAGGCGGTGTCCATCCTGTACCCGGGATCGCGCGCCGTCGTCATCGGCGCCGGCGGCCTGGGTCACATCGGCATCCAGTGCCTCAAGGCGATGACGCCGGCCGAGATCATCGTGATCGACCCGTCCGAGCAGGCCCGCGCGCTGGCCTCCGAGATCGGCGCCGACACGACGGTCGCCGCCGACGGCAAGCAGGTCGACACGATCCTCGAGATGACCGACGGCGTCGGCGCCGAGGCGATCATCGACTTCGTCGGCGAGCGCGGCGCGACGAGCGATGGCGTCGCGATGCTGCGCGAGGCGGGCAACTACTACGTCATCGGCTACGGCGAGAACATCGACGTGCCGACGATCGACATCATCTCGCGGGAGATCAACTTCATCGGGAACCTCGTCGGGTCCTACAACGACCTCGCCGAGCTGATGACCTTGACCGCACAGGGCAAGGTCACGCTGCACACCAGCACCTACCCGCTGGAAGCCGTCAACGACGCCATGGCCGACCTCGACCAGGGCCGCCTCCAGGGTCGCGGCATCCTCGTCGCCGACGCCGCCTGACCAGGAAGGGCACATACACCCATGGGCAAGATCATCCACTTCAACAGCGATGCGCGGCGCCGGCTGCAGAGCGGGATCGACGAGCTGGCCGACACGGTCAAGGTCACGCTCGGCCCCAAGGGCCGCAACGTCGTCCTGGAGCGCCTGACCGGCGCGCCGACGATCACCAACGACGGCGTGTCGATCGCCCGCGAGATCGAGCTCTCCGACCAGTTCGCCAACATGGGCGCCCAGCTCGTGCGCGAGGTCGCCGACAAGACCTCCGAGCTGACCGGCGACGGCACGACGACGGCGACGCTGCTGGCCCAGTCGCTGGTGCGCGAGGGCATGCAGGCGCTGGACGAGGGGGCCAACCCCATGATGTTGCGTCGCGGCATCGAGGAGGCCGTCGACCTCGTCGTCGCCGCCCTGCTGCGCAGCGCCCGCGACGTCGACGACGTCGCGCTGCTGCGCCACGTCGCGACGATCGCCGCCAAGGAGGACGAGCGCATCGGCCGCGCGGTCGCCGACGCGCTGGACCGCGTCGGCGAGGAGGGCGTCGTCTCGGTCGAGGAGAGCGAGGAGCCCGGCATCGCGGTGGACTTCGTCGAGGGCCTGCACGTCGAGAACGGCCACCTGTCGCCGTACCTGATCCGCGACCGCATGCGGATGGAGACGGTCCTGAACAACCCCTACATCCTGATGACGACGGGCCCGATCTCGACCGTCCAGGAGCTGATGGGCGCCATCGGCCAGGTCATGCGCCGGCCCGAGCCGCTGATCATCCTGGCCGAGAAGGTCGACGGCGCGGCGCTGGGCATGTTGGTGCAGAACAACCAGCACGGGACGATGGAGGCCACGGCGATCCGCGCGCCGGGCTTCGGCCACCGCCGCATCGCCTACCTCGAGGACCTCGCCGCGTTCACCGGCGGCCGCGTGATCACGCCCGAGGCCGGGACGTCGCTCGAGCAGGTCGACCTCGACATGCTCGGCCGCGCGCGGCGCGTCGTCGTCCGCGAGGACTCCACGACGTTCATCGAGGGCGCCGGGACGCAGGAGGCCGTCGAGGGCCGCATGCACGAGATCTCCGTCGAGCTGGAGCGCGCGACCAACGACAACGACATCGACTCGCTGCGCGAGCGGCGGGCGCGGCTGTCGTCGCGGCTGGCCGTCATCCGCGTCGGCGGCGCGACGCCGGTGGAGACCAAGGAGCGCCTGCGGCGCACCGAGGGCTCGCTGGCCGCGTCGCGCGCGGCGATGTCCGAGGGCATCGTCCCGGGCGGCGGCGCCGCGCTGCTGCGCGCCGAGCGCGTCCTGGCCGACGTGCGGCTCGAGGGCGACGCGGGCGCGGGCGTGGACGTCGTGCGCTCCGTCCTCGCCGACCCGCTGTTCTGGATCGCGTCCAACGCCGGCTACGACGGCCAGGCGGTCGTCGATCAGGTCCGGGCGATGCCCGAGGGCCATGGGCTCAACGCGCTGACCGGCGCGTTCGGCGACCTCATCGCCTCGGGCGTGATCGACCCCGTCCGCGTGACGCGGCTGTCGCTGCAGCACGCGGCGTCGGTGGCGGCGCTGATGCTGACGACCGAGGCGATCGTCGCCGAGCAGATCATCGGCCAGCCCGGCGCGATCATGGCCCCCGGCTTCGGCGACCTCGCGGAGGGGATGGCGCGGCCGTCGTCGCCGCTCTAGCGCGTGGCCGCCTCGCGCGCGGAGGCGGGCAGGGCGCAGGCCCTGCCCGCTGAGAACCCGCCGGCGCCGATGCCGAGGGCGTGGTTGAGGCGGGCGCGGGTGTTCTCCCAGGCGATGAGGTAGGTGAGCTCGAGCAGGCCGTCGTCGCCGTAGCGCTGCTGGAGCGCGGTGACTGTGGCGTCGTCGACCTGGGGCGGCGTGAGCGACATCGCGCCGGCGTAGGCGATGACCAGCAGCTCGTCGGCGCTGAAGAGGCCGGTGGGCTCGGGGTCGTGGAGGGTGAGGAGCTGGGCGTCGCTGAGGCCCGAGCGGCGGGCCATCTCGCTGCCGATGTCGATGCAGAACGCGCACTCGACGACGGTCGCGGCCTTCAGCTCGGCGAGCTTGCGGACGTGGTCGGGGACGCGGCGGCCGGGCCGGTCGACGGCGCGGTTGAACAGCGCGAAGGCGCGCATCAGGCGCGGGTGGCGGGCGTAGATCGCGGCGGACTCGGCGGCCTCGGGACCCAGCTGGCGGCGGGCGAACCAGACCGCGAGCCGCGCCTGGGGACCGGTGGCGGGGGCGATGCGCGGCGGGCTGCTCATGACCGGCGACGGTATCCGGAGTGGTCCTGAGCGAACAGGACCAGTTGGGTCATCCGCGGTGGAACCAGGGCTCGGCCGCGGCGGCCGCTTGGAGGTGCGCGGCGCCGTCGGCGAGGATGGGCGCGCCGTGGGTGACGAGGATGCGCCGCGGGTTGCGCGCGACGAGCGGCTCGAGGGTCGGGGCGAAGCGGTCGCGATAGAACGCGAGGCGGCGGTCGTCGCGGTCGTCCTGGCACCACATGCGCAGCGCGCCGGCGGGCGTCGTCACGAGCGCGTCGCCGAAGGCGATGGCCTCGTGGGACGGGAGCCAGAGCGGCGTCTCGCTGCGGCGCGGGCGGCCGATCGCGTGGACGACGACGCCGGCGGGGCCGGGCGCGCCGGCGTCCAGCGGCGTGAAGCGCGCGGTGCTCTGGAGCCGCGACGCGACGGTCTCGGGTCCGTGGATCTGCGCGTCGTAGCGCTCGCCCAGCGGCTCGGCGGAGCGGACGTGGTAGCCGATCGTGAGGAGGACGTGGACGTTCTTGGTGGTGTCGGCCAGCGCGTCGAGCGCGGCCACGACGGCGCCGTCCTCGGGCAGCTGCGGGTCGATCAGCAGCAGGTCGTCGCCCGCGACCAGCGCGAAGCTCGCGACCCGCGCGCCGAAGTCGCCGGCCGGGTGCCAGCGCGGGTGACGGGCGGTCCAGCGGTGCAGGCCGGGCGCGAGCTCGGCGACGGCCGCGTCGCTCACGCGTCGCCCTCCGCCATCCGCACGGCGGTGCCGGTCACGCGGACGCCGCCGGCCGGGTCGGCGTCGAGGTCGATGAGCAGCAGGCTCGGGCGCCCCATGTCGTCGCCCTGGTGGACGGTCACGCGCACCGGCGGCGTCACGAGGCCGAGCGCGCGGAGGTAGGCGCCGAACGCCGCGGCGGCCGCGCCGGTCGCCGGGTCCTCGACCACGCCGCCGACCGGAAACGGGTTGCGCGCGTGGAAGGTGGTCTCGTCCTGCGGTGGACGAGGTCGACGGTGACGAGGTCGCGCTGCGACATGTAGGCCTTGAGCGCGTCGAAGTCGTAGGCGAGGTCGGCGAGCCGCGCGCGCGTGGCCGCCGCCAGGATCAGGTGGCGCGCGCCGGCGTAGGCGATCCGCGGCGGGAGCGCGGGGTCGAGGTCGTCGCGGGACCAGCGCAGCGCGGCGAGCGCGGGGTCGAGGTCGGCGTCGGCGAGCTCGAGTTCCACGCGCGGGACGACGCTCGTCAGCGTCGCGGTGACCTGGTCGTCGTCGTCGCTCTCGGTCCGGACGGCGACCAGGCCCGCCCGGGTGCTGAGCAGCAGGTCGCCGGCGCCGTCGCGCTGGGCCAGGGCGACCGCGGTGGCGATCGTCGCGTGGCCGCAGAACGGCACCTCGGCGGCGAGGGAGAAGTAGCGGACGTCGTAGGCGCCGTCGCCGGTCCGGGCGGTGATGAACGCGGTCTCGGAGTAGCCGACGTCGGCGGCGATGGCCTGCATCTGCGCGTCGTCGAGGGCCGAGGCGTCGAGCACGACGCCGGCCGGGTTGCCGCCCTGCGGGACGTCGGTGAACGCGGCGAGGCGCAGGATGTCGGTCATGGCGCCCGCAAGCCTACGACCCTCGGCTAGCGGCCCCGGCGGGCCAGCGCGGCGCCGGCCAGGCACAGCACGCCCCCGGCCAGCGCGAGGCCCGGCGGCGTCTCGCCGAAGTACGCCCAGCCCATCAGCGTGGCCAACGGCGGCACGAGGTAGGTCGTCGCGCCCATCCGGCCCGCGCTCGTGTGCGTCAGCGCGTAGGCCCAGGTCGTGAAGGCGATGGCGGTGGGGAAGAGGCCGAGGTAGACCGTCCAGCCGATGGTCGCTCCCGACGCGTCCTGGACCTGGGCGACCAGCTGCGGCGCGAACGGCAGGCAGCACAGCGCGCCGATCGCGCAGGCCAGCCAGGTGATCGTCAGCGGCGAGCTGCGCGTCAGCAGCGGCTTCTGGGCCACGACGGCGATCGCGTAGGTGACGGCGGCGACGAGGCACAGCACGGTCCCGACGCTCGGCTTGAGCCCGTCGTGCGACGTCGCCGCGCCGATCAGGACCGCGCCGGCGAACGCGACGCCGCACCCGGCGATCAGCGTGCGCGGGAAGCCCTCCTTGAGCACGACGCCGGCCAGCACGGCGATGATCACCGGCCCGACGTTGACGAGCATCGCGGCGGTGCCCGCGTCGACGTGGCGCTCGGCCTCGTTGAGCGCGACGTTGTAGATCGCGAACCACACCACGCCGACGAGCACGAGGCGCGGCAGGTCGGCGCGCGGCGGCAGCGCCTCCCTACGGGCCGCGACCAGCGCGCCGAGCGCCGCGGTGCCGACGAGGAGGCGCGCGAGCGACAGCGGACCGGCCGAGAGGTCGTGGCCGGCGGCGCGGATGCCGACGAACGCCGAGGCCCAGAGGGTCACGGTCGTCAGCGCGGCGCCGAGGACGAGCGGGCTCACGCGCGCGGCGGGTCGGGTGGCGGTGGCCATGGGGATGGAGACGCTACGGCCCCGACGGTTCGGACACCGCCGAAGCGTCCCCTACCGTCAGAAGGACACATGAGCACCGCCATCGACACCCGCGCCGAACAGCATCTCCACGCCCTCGCCGGTCCCGACGCGCGCTTTCGCGAGCACCAGCTCGACGCGATCCGCGACCTCGTCGACGACCGCGCGCGCGTGCTCTGCGTCCAGCGGACGGGCTGGGGCAAGTCGGCGGTCTACTTCGTGGCGACCGCCCTGCTGAGGGAGGCCGGCGCGGGCCCCACCCTGATCGTCTCGCCGCTGCTGGCGCTGATGCGCAACCAGATCGACGCGGCGGAGCGGCTCGGGCTGCGCGCGCACACGGTCAACTCGACCAACCGCGACGCGTGGAGCGAGGTCACCGCGCTGCTGGAGGCCGACGCCGTCGACCTCCTGCTGATCAGCCCCGAGCGCCTCAACAACCCGCAGTTCCGCGAGCAGATGCTGCCGGCCTTCGCGGCGCGCGTCGGCCTGCTGGTCGTCGACGAGGCGCACTGCATCTCGGACTGGGGCCACGACTTCCGCCCGGACTACCGCCGCATCGGCGACATGCTCGACCGCCTGCCCGACGGCGTCGGCGTCCTGTGCACGACGGCCACGGCCAACGACCGCGTCGTCGCCGACGTCTCCGAGCAGCTCAGCGCCGGCCGCGACGCCGCCGAGCTGCGGACCTACCGCGGCGCGCTGGGCCGCTCGTCCTTGCGCTTCGAGGTCGTCGACCTGCCGTCGCAGGCCGACCGGCTGGCGTGGCTGGCCCAGCGGCTGCCCGAGCTGCCGGGCTCGGGCATCGTCTACACCTTGACCAAGCGCGACGCGGAGCTCGTCGCGACCTGGCTGTCGGGGCGCGGCATCGCGGCCGAGGCCTACAGCGGCGAGATCGACACCGAGCGCCGGATCGCGGTCGAGGACCGGCTGCTGCGCAACGAGCTCAAGGCGGTCGTCGCGACCAGCGCCCTGGGCATGGGCTATGACAAGCCCGACCTCGGGTTCGTGGTGCACTACCAGGCGCCGGGCTGGGCGACCCAGCGCGAGCCCGCGCGGTCGACCGCGCCCTCGACGTCCAACACCTTCAACAAGCCCTCGATCCGCCCCTTGCCGAGGGTGACCTGGGCCATCAGCTCCTGCGTGCTGGCGCCGTCGCCGCCGACGTCGTCCAAGTACCCCAACACGCGATCGACCACCTCGCGCCGCGGGAAGGCCTGCTCGATGAAGAAGTCCTGGATGCGCTT
>JAOPZD010000615.1 GCA_025964295.1 Conexibacter sp. | reverse complement strand
GGCGCCAGCCGCGCGACGGTCCAACAAAAGCGGCCGCGGCGCAGCCGCGCACGCGGCCGGGACCCACGGTAGGCGAGCCCGGCCGGCAGGCCGGCGCAAACCCGAACGGTGCGCAGCGGGACGCCGCTCGGGTTGCGCACCTTCAGGACGATCGTCGCCGTACGAGCGCGCCGGGCCCAGCGCGGCGCCTCGATCGTCACCTCGGCCTTGGGTTTCTTGGGCAGGCGCTCGGGCGAGGAAGGCGCCGGCGGGCCGCCGGCGGGAGGCCGGCCGCCACCGTCAGGCCGCTGCTCAGTCGGAGAAGGCGCCGGCGGGCCGCCGCGCGCCAGGTCGACGGTGGCGAGCACGTTCACCCCGAGCCGGTCCGACCAACCGACGATGCCGTTCGCCAGCCGTACGGCATACCGTGGGTCCGATTGCAGATCGGGGTCGCCTGCGGGGAGCCACAACCCCAGCTGATACCTCCCGGCGGGCAAGCCCGTGAGATCGAGCGTGCCCTGGACGGCATGGGTCGGCTGCGCGCACGGCACGTTGCCTTCCGCCGAGCAGAGGCCCTGCCAGCTCGTCCAGTCGGCGGCCGTGGCCTGGCGCAAGACGATCTCGCCACGCTCGTCCAACAGCACCAGCTGCACGGCTCGGGCGTCGTGTGGTGCGCTGAATCCATCGTTGACGAGGTTCAACGTGACGGGCAGGCTGCCGCCGGCGCTGTCCCCGAGGGCCGCGCCGGTGAGCCGCAGGCGATAGCCGAGGTGGTCGCGGATGTACTCGAACACGCTGCGAGAGACCGGCCCACCACTTGCGTCGTGGAAGTACGCCGGGTCCGCGGGTAGGCGGCGGTCGGTCAGGTCCTCCTCGCTCAGCAGCTGCGCACGCCAGGCCGCGAACGAGCCCGGGTTGTGAACCTCCGAGAACGTCGTGTAATGCATCGACTCCAGGCGGACGGCCGAGACGAGCCCGTCGAGCGGAATGGCGGGGTCGTAGTTGCCCTTGGGAAGCGAGGTCTCCCACGCCATCTCGCCATCGACCATCACGTTCGGTGAGGCTGCCACCACGCTGTCGAAGAAGTTCCCGGTATGGGTTTGGCCGTTCCAGTACTGATTGATCGTCGGCTCGTAGTAGTCGTACGTGTCGGTATAGCCGGCTGCAAAGTAGTCGTTGTGGAACCCGATGCTCGGACGCATCGCCGCGTCGACCATCTCGCGGTGCCATGGGTAGCGCATCATGATCGGGACCCCAGGGGCGGCATCGGCGATGGCCGCGATGAGATCGTCGACCAGCCCCGGCTGCTGCTGGATGTTCGTCACGTTCGGCCCCCACTCGCCCCAGGCGCCCAGGAAGCCGGCCTCCAAGGCCGCTATCAGGCCCCGATTCCTGGCCAGGAGCGGCTTGAGCGAGGCGAGATGGAGCCGGATGTCCGCGAGCCCGTAGTCGTGGACCTGTGCCTCCGCCTGGGAGTGGTCGTACACCAAGCCGAGCACCACCGTGTAGCCCAGCGCCTTCAGCGTGTCGAAGACGGCCTGCATGCGCTGGATCGCCTCGGTCGGCACGCTGGTCCCGATGTAGTCGTCCAGGTAGAGGTGCAGCTGCGCGACCTTCGAGCCGGCGCCATATCGCGCCTCTTCGTCGGCGACGGCCGCCAGCACGTCTGCCGGCGTGACGACGTCGGCGTCGAACCCGAGCTGCAGGCGCAGCCCGCGATGAGGGTTCGGAAGCGCTCGCCGTCCGTTCTGATCGTCGGGTCGCAGGCCGCGATAGGGCGCCTCGCACGCGGACCATTGGGCGGGACCCACCTCGACGACCGGCATCCCGGTGCCAGCCGCCGCCGGGCATTGGCGGGCGAGAACCGGCGCGGCGCGAATGGCCAGCGTCGCCACAGCGGCCACGAGGGCGACCGAAGCGAGCCGCGCACACCAACCGAATGTCTGTGCGCGCGTCAACGTCCTACCTCACCGTGCTCGCGTGCGCCCCGGGTCGCGACGAGCTCGCGCCGGGGGATCACGTTGCCGGGGTCCAACGTCGGGGGCCGTCCTTGCGTGCGGGTCATGACTACAGGCGGATGCGGATGGGCGTCGCCACGGGGACGTGCTGGGCCATCCAGCTGACGTCGCGGTTGTCGACGCGGATGCAGCCGTGGGAGCGAGCGCTTCCGAGCCGGTCCGCGAGGCTCGCGCCCGAGCGGCCGTGGATCGCGACGCGGCCCGGTCCGCCGCCGTAGCTCTCGAGGACTCCGGACAGGATCGTGAGCGGAAGCGCCCAGGGCCCGAGGAAGCCGTGCGAGCCCGGTTGGCGGTTGCGCTCGTAGATCGCGGCCAGGCCGTGCGGCGTCGGCGTCCCGGGCGCCCCCACGACCGCGCGGAACGCACGCACGCGCCTGCCGTCGCGGTAGACGGTCACGCTGCGGGCGCTCGTGCGCACGTCGACCCAGTAGCCAGTGCGGCTCAACGCCACGTCGTCGCGCGGGATCCAGCCCGTCGAGCCGTTTGGCCGCTCAGGGAGCAGCACCTTGAGCCAGTCCGCCCCGTCGCGGGTGGCGGCGGCGAGCACCAGCAGCGTCTGTGGCTGGTGCGACCACGCCGTCTCCGTCCTCACCGGTCGGCTGCGCCGGCGCGAGGCGAGCCTCGGCCGCGCGACGGTGGGGGCGACGATCCGCGCGACCGTCGACCCGCCCCGCCGCGACGGAGCGAGCACCGGCTGAGGCTGCGACGGCTCGCCGGCCCGCGCCGGGGCGTC
>JAOPZD010000605.1 GCA_025964295.1 Conexibacter sp. | reverse complement strand
CGCGCGCCGCCCGAGTGCGGGAAGCCGACCACCGGGACGCCGAGCGCGTCGGCGCGCTGGATCGTTCGCGCGATCGTCTCGCCGCCGGCCGCGCCGAGCGAGCCGCCCTTGAACGAGCCGTCCTGCGCCCACGCGCACACGGCGCGGCCCTGGACGCGACCGCTGCCCGACAGCACGCCGTCGCCGACCGCGGAGCGGATCGGCCGGAACGTCCCGGCATCGAAGAGGAGCTCCAGCCGCGCGCGGGCGGCGAGGTGCTCGGGGGCGACGTCGAATACAGCGCTCATACGTGGGGTTTCCTTATGCCGCCTGCAGGACCAGGGTGGCGTTCTGTCCGCCGAAGGCGAACGAGTTGCTCAGCGCGACCTTCAGGTCGGGCGCCTCGCGCGGCGCGCCGGCGATGTGGTCCGCCGCGCACTCGGGGTCGATGTCTTCCAGGCCGAGCGTCGGCGGCAGCGCGCCGCGGCGCAGGGCCTCGACGCAGGCCAGCGCCTCGATCGCGCCGGCCGCGCCGAGCGTGTGCCCGACCGCGCCCTTGCACGAGGAGACCGGCGGCGTGTCGTCGCCCATCACCTTGCGCAGCGCGAGCGTCTCGACGCGGTCGTTGATCGGCGTCGAGGTGCCGTGCGCGTTGACGTAGCCGACGTCGGCCGGCGCGAGGTCGGCGTCGCGCAGCGCGGCGGTCATCGCCTCGATCGCGCCGCGCCCGTTCTCCTCGGGCTGGGTGATGTGGAACGCGTCGTTGGAGGCGCCGTAACCGGTCACGCGCGCGTAGATCTGCGCGCCGCGGGCGCGGGCGTGCTCCTCGCGCTCGAGGACCAGGACCGAGGCGCCCTCGCCCATCACGAAGCCGTCGCGGCGCGTGTCGAACGGGCGCGACTCGCCGACGCGCGACAGGGCGCCCATGCGCCGGAACGCCGCGATGCAGAGGCCGACCAGCGCGGCCTCGGTGCCGCCGGCGACCATGACGTCGGCCTCGCCGCGGGCGATCAGCCGCGCGGCCTCGCCGATCGAGTGCGCGCCCGTCGAGCAGGCGCTGGCGATCGAGAAGCCCGGGCCGTGCAGGCCGCGGCGCATCGCGATCTGGCCGGCGGCGGCGTTGGGCATCATCATGGGGACGAAGAGGGGGGAGACCGCGCGGTCGCCCTCCTCCAGCCACGTCTGGCACTCCTTCTGGAGCGTCGTGAGGCCGCCGACGCCGGTGCCGACGATCACGCCGACGCGCGCGGGGTCGACCTCGCCCATCAGCCCGGCCTCGTCGGCCGCCTGGTCGGCGGCGGCGATGGCCAGCTGCGCGAAGCGGTCGGTCCGCCGCGCCTCCTTGGCGGTCATCACCAGCTCCGGGTCGAAGTCGGCGCACGGCGCGACGCCCTCGTCGGAGATCCCGCTCTCCATGCCGAGCAGGGCGTCGAAGAAGGCGTCGACGCCCGTGGCGACCGGGGAGACGACGCCCCTTCCGGTGACGACGATGCTGTCCATCTACGCGGTTGCGCCCTGGAGCCGCTCGACCAGCGCGATCGCGTCGCCGACCGACGCGATGCCCTTGAGGTCGGGGTCGGCGATCTGGACGTCGAAGCGGTCCTCCAGCGCCTTGACCAGCTCGACGAGGTCGAGCGAGTCGACGTCGAGCTGCTCCCACGTCGTGTCGGGCTGCGCGGTGTCGGCGTCCGGGACCTTGATCGCGGTGAGCTCGGCGCGGATCGCCTCGAGGATCTCCTGCTGGCTGGCCATGGTGGTGGTGTGCTCCTTCTTGGGGTTCTCGGTGAGGGTGGTGCTAGGCGCCCAGGCCGCCGTCGACGGCGAGGGTCGCGCCGTTGACGTAGGCCGCGTCGTCGGAGACGAGGAACGCCACCGCGGCGGCGACCTCCTCCGGCCGGCCGACGCGCGCCGCCGGGATGGCGGCGGCGATCTCGGCCTGGGGCAGCTCGGCGGTCATGTCGGTGTCGATGAAGCCGGGCGTCACCGCGTTGGCGGTGATGTTGCGCTTGCCCATCTCCTTGGCGACGACGCGCGTGAAGCCGAGCAGGCCCGCCTTGGAGGCAGCGTAGTTGGCCTGGCCGGAGTTCGCGCGCTCGGCGGAGACCGAGGACACGTTGACGATCCGGCCCCAGCGCGCCTTCAACATGTCCTCCAAGCCGCGCTTGGTGCAGTTGAACGCGCCGGTCAAGTTGGTGTCGATGACGCTGGTCCAGTCGTCGTCCGGCATCCGGATCGCCAGGCCGTCGGCCGTGACGCCGGCGTTGTTGATCAGGATGAGGACCGGGCCGAGCTGCTCGCGGACCTGGTCGAACGCCGCCTGGACGGACGCCGGATCGCTGACGTCGGCCTGGACGTCGCCGCCGCTGCGGCCGAGCGTCGCGACCTGTAGCCGTCGGCCTTCAGGCGCGCGGCGATCGAGGCGCCGATGCCGCGGGTGCCGCCGGTGACCAGCGCGACCGCTCCCTCAGGCGCAGACATACTCGCGCTCCTTCCAGGAGACGACGCCGGCGCCCCAGACGAAGCCCGCGCCGAAGGCGGCGAGGCCGAGCGTCATGCCGGGCTGCAGCAGCCCGTCGCGCTCGGCCTGGGCCAGCGCGAGCGGGATCGACGCCGACGACGTGTTGGCGACGCGGTCGACGTTGATCGCGAGCTTCTCG
>JAOPZD010000567.1 GCA_025964295.1 Conexibacter sp. | reverse complement strand
CGCAGCACGCGCGGCTGGGGCAGCGCGCGCCCGACGAGGCCGTCGGCCCCCGCGCCGGCGACGAACCCCGCCGCGTAGCGCTGGCGCGGGAAGAAGCGCATCTCCTCCAGGAACCGGCGCGCGGGCCCGAAGCGCGCCAGCGCCCGGATCACCGTGTCTCGCGCGCGCGCGCGAGCAGCGCTCGTCGTCATCACCACGGCACCGAGCCGCACCGACAGGTCGATCGTCGCCTGCGCGTGCGGGCGCCGCTCGGCCTCGTAGGTGTCGAGCAGCTCCTCGCCCGCGCGCCGCTCCCGCACCTCGACGAGCTTCCACGACAGGTTGTTGGCGTCGCGCACGCCGGAGTTCAGGCCCTGGCCCGCGAACGGCGGCATCATGTGCGCCGCGTCGCCGAGCAGGAAGATGCGTCCCTCCCGCCAGCGGTCGGCGTTGAGCGCGTGGAAGTTGTAGACGGCGACGCGCTCCACCTCGGCCTCCGTGATCGCGCGGTGCGGCGCGAGCAGCTCGGCGACCAGCGCGAACGGCGGGTCGGCGAACGACGCCGGGACCTCGGCGGGGTGCAGCAGGAACTCGTAGCGGCAGCGTCCGCGCCCACCGGGGATGACGACGAACGGCCGTGACGGCTCGCCGTGGTGCATCCCGTAGCGGTGGTCCTCGGCGTCGCCCAGCGTGTCGACGACGATCCACGGATCGCGGAACGACTTGCCGGTCATGCCGATGCCCAGCAGCGCCCGCACGTCGCTGCGCCCGCCGTCGCAGCCGAGCAGGAAGCGGCAGCGCACGGCGCGCGGCCCGTCGGCGTCCTCGATCGTCACGTCGACGCCGTCGTCGTCCTGGACGGCGGTGACGAAGGACGTCGAGAACGCGGCCTCGACGGTCGGCAGGGCGGCCAGCCCCTCGTGCAGCACGCGCTCGAAGTCGGGCTGGGCGAACGGGCTCTTGATCGGGTGCCCGTGGATCGGCCGCGCGGGGCCGCGGGCGTAGGCCAGCGGCCGGCCGTCGACGCCGTAGTAGCGCGTGCCGGTCCCGGGCAGGACGACGTCGCGCAGCGCGGCCAGCAGCCCGGCGCGCTGCATCGTGCGCAGCGCCTCGTCGTCGATGCTGATGGCCTTGGCCGCCGAGCTGGTCGTGGCGTTGCGCTCCACCAGCAGCACGGAGACCCCGCGCCGGCCGAGGAGGTTGGCCATCAACAACCCGGCGGGCCCGCCGCCGACGATGCAGACGTCGACCGTCACGCCGCTCCGCCGGCCACGACCGCGTTCTCCAGCACGCCGACGCCGGCGATCTCCACGCGCAGGGCGTCGCCCGGCGCGAGCAGCACCTTGGGCTCGCGCCGGTAGCCGACGCCGCCCGGCGTGCCGGTCAGCAGGACGTCGCCCGGCGCCAGCTCGGTGAACGTCGAGACGGTCGCGACGATCGTCGGGATGTCGAAGATCAGCCGCTCGGTGCTCGACGCCTGCATCTCCTCGCCGTTGAGCGTCAGCGAGATGTCCAACCGGCCCGGGTCGTCGACCTCGTCGAGCGTGACGAGCGCCGGGCCGAGCGGCGTGCTCGCGTCCCACGCCTTGCCCTGCAGCCACTGGTGCGTCTTGTACTGGAAGTCGCGCATGGTGATGTCGTTGGCCACGGTGAGGCCCGCGACGTGCTCGTAGGCGCGCTCGCGCGGGATCCGGCGGCCGGCGCGCCCGATCACGACGGCCAGCTCGGCCTCGTAGTCGACCGCCTCGGCCTCGGGCGGCAGCGCGATCGGCTCGCCGCCCGCGATCAGGGCGCTGGCGAACTTGGTGAAGAGCACCGGGTAGGTCGGCAGCTCGCGGCCGGTCTCGTCGACGTGGGCGCGGTAGTTCAGCCCGAGGCAGATCACGCGCTCGGGCCGCGGGACGACCGGGCGCAGGACGAGGTCGGCGTCGCCGAAGCCCTCGGTCGCCTCCGCCGCCGCCGCGCGCAGCAGGGCCAGCGGCGTGTCGCGCCCGATCTCCGCGACGCCCGGCACGCGCAGCAGGCCGCCGGGCGACTCGAGCGCCACCGCGGGCACGCCGTCGGCGAGGACGGATCGCAGCCGCACCGCTCAGGCCCCCGCTCGCGCGGCCGAGCGCCAGCTCGGGCCGATGCCCCACAGGTTGGTGGTCAACGGGTGCTGGTCCCACGAGCGCTCGTAGCGGGCGACCCCGTCGTGGTAGAGCTCCATCTCGGCCGACAGCTCGATGTGGTTGCCGTCGGGGTCGTCGAACATCACGAACAGGTTGTTGCCGGGGCCGTGGCGGCCCGGGCCCCAGCTGAGCGGGATCCCGAGCGTGCTCAGGCGGTCCGCCCACGACGCGAAGTCGTCCCAGCGGCTGAGGTCGAACGAGAAGTGGTCCAACAACGTCGGCGACGGCGACTCGACGACCGCGATCGTGTGGTGCTCGGCGCCGCAGCGCAGCCAGGCGAACGTCGTGCCCATGCGGTCCGAGACGCGCAGGCCCAGCACGCCGGAGTAGAAGTCCAGCAGCTCGGCGACCGAGCGCGTGGCCAGCGTGATCTGCTGCA
>JAOPZD010000538.1 GCA_025964295.1 Conexibacter sp. | reverse complement strand
CTGCCGCGGGCGGCTCCGGCGCCGGCTGCTCGACCGGCGCGAGCGGGGACTGCGCAACCGCGGCCGGCGGCTCGGGCGCCGGGATCACGCCGCCCAGCTCGGAGGTGAACGGCCGGTGGCGCACGGTCAGCTCGTGGCCGCGGCCGCCTCCGGGCAGGACGATCTCGCGCTCGCTGACCAGCTCGATGTGGCCGAAGCGCAGCGTCAGATCCGTCAGCAGGGCGGCGCGATCCGGGCCGGTGACGGTGACGACGGACGGTTCCAAAGCCATGGACGCATCACCGTACACGTCGATCTGGCGGCAAGGCCCGGCGCTGGCCGGACATCCGGTGCGTGATCTTCGCGCGCGTCGCGTGTCATGGCCCCGAACCGCAGAACGAACAGGAGGGGACCATGACCAGGAACCGCATCGCCGGCGTCGTCACCGCGCTGGCCCTGCTGACCGTCCCGGCCGCCGCGTCGGCCCACGGCAACAGCCATCACGGCCGCCATCACCACAAGCACCACGCCAAGAAGGCGCATTCGCGCGAGGTCACCGGCACCGCGACCGCGACCGTCGCGTCGTTCACCAACGGCGAGCTGACGATCGCGCTGCCCAGCGGCAAGACCTTCTCCGCGCTGGTCACCGACCGGACGATCATCAAGTGCCAGACCGTGGCCCCCCAGCCGACGACGGCGAAGACGGCGCGCCACGGCAACGACGACCACGGCGACGACAACGCGCCGCCCGCCACCGCCCCGGCTCCGGCCAACGCGCAGGACGACAACAACCAGGGCGATGACCACAACGGTCGCGGCGACGACAACGACCAGGGCGACGACAACGGCAACGGCCGTTGCGGCACCGAGGCCCTGGTCGCCGGCGCCAAGGTCTCCGAGGCCAAGCTGTCGCTGAAGGGCGAGGACGTCACCTGGAAGAAGGTCGAGATCCTCAAGTAGCGACGCAGGACGTCCCGCCGCGGCCTGGGAGCGGACCCCCGGGCCGTGGGCGGGGCGGCAGGACCGCACCGGTAGCATCGACAGGGTCGTTGGAGGACTTGGGTCAGGGACACGATGAGGCCATCCCCGCTGCGCCACCCCGCTCGCCTGGCGGGCGCCTCGCTGCTGCGCCTGCAGAGCGACGCACGCCTCGCCGAGCTGGCGGTCGACGGCCACCAGGCCGCCTTCGCCGCGATCGTCGACCGCTACCGGACGCCGCTCGCCCGCTACTGCGCGGGGATCGTCGGCCCCAACCGGGCCGAGGACGCCGTCCAGCAGGCCCTGATCAACGCCCACGACGCGCTGCAGAGGACCGACGAGGTGCGACATCTTCGCTCCTGGCTCTACCGGATCGCCCACAACGCCTCGCTCAACGTGCTCCGCGCGGTGAGGGACGACGTCTCGCTCGAGGACGCCGAGCGCTCCGGCTCCCTCGGCGGCGGTCGCGGCCAGGGCCTCGATGACGACGGCCCCGCCGCGACGTTCGAGCGCAGCGAGCGCTTCCGCGCCACGGTCGCCGCGCTGCAGGAGCTGCCCGAGCGCCAGCGCGCGGCGTTGGTGCTGCGCGAGCTCGAAGGCCGGTCGCACCAGGAGATCGCCGACGCGCTCGGCGTGACCAAGGGCTCCGCGCGCCAGCACCTGATGCGCGCGCGCACCGCCGTCCGCGGCGCCGTGACCGCCGTGACGCCCTACCCGCGGATCGTCCGGCTCGCCGAGGCGCTGACCGCGCCGGGCGGCGCCGCCTGGAGCGACGCCGCCGTCGGCGCCGGCGCGACCGCGACGCTGGCCAAGCTGACCGCCGGGATCGCCGCCACCGGCGCACTGGTCGGTGGCGCGGTCGGCACCGAGCACGTGGTGCACCACCGGGGCGGCGGCGCGTCGGCGGCGGCCGCGACGCGTGAGGCCGGGTCGGCGGCGCACAAGGCGGCCAGCGGCGCGACGGGCACGGTGCGGAGGATCGTGGTGAGCCAGGCGGCGACGGCGCTGCCGGCGGCGGCGTCAGGGACGCACAGCAGCAGCGGCGGCGCACCGCACCACCCCGGCAAGCCGTCCGGCGGCCACGGGCCCTCGGGCTCCAGCCCCGGCTCCGGCTCGAACTCCGGCTCCAACGACGACGACTCCGGCCACGACGGCTCGCGCACCACCTCCCACCGCGGCCGCGACGACTCCGGCGACACGAGCGACGACGCCACCTCGTCGCACGGCAAGGCCAAGTCCCACGACACCTCCTCCGACGACGGCCACGGCGACGACAAGACCACCACCTCGTCCGGCAAGGGCAAGCACGACGACGAGACCACGTCACCCACCACGAGCTCGAGCTCCGGATCCGGCTCCCACGACGACACCACCCCCGCGGCCTCCGGCTCGCCGAGCGGCGGCAGCGGCAGCGGCGCGGGTGGCGGTGGCGACGACAGCAGCGCCGGCGCCGGCGGCGGCGAGGGCAAGGCCAGCGGAACCAGCGGCGGAGGCACCAGCGGCGGAGGCTCCGACTCCACCCCGCCGATCAGCACCTCCGGCGACGCCACCCCCACCATCCCCACCGGCTCCGGCAGCGGCGACGACTGACCTCGCAGTCTCCGCAGCACCGCCGGTCCACTCCGCCGTCATCGCCCGCCCCCAGCACGCCGGTCCACTCCGCCGTCGCCGCCCGCCGCACAGCACCGCCGGTCCACTCCGCCATCACCGCCCGCCCGCAGCACCGCCTGTCCACTCCCGCCCCCGCGCGCGGCGAAATGGCGCTGCAGCTGGGGGCGGCAAGGTCCGCGCTGCCGCCCCCAGCGCCCCCCACGTCCGCCGCCGGACAACCTGCACATCGTGTTGCAAGGGGACCTAATCCCGCTTGCGGCGTTCGTGGGTGGGAGGAAGAAGGCAAGGTGGTTGACATGCTTCTTCGCCTGCCCGTTGTCGTGGCTCTGTTGTCCCTGTTGCTGGTGCCTGCGGCCGCGTCGGCGGCGTCGCATCTGGTGGTGCCGGGTGAGACGTTGTCGGGGATCGCCGCGGTGAATGGGCTGTCGCCGGCGCAGCTCGGGGCAGCAAATGGGCTGCCGGCGGATGCGTTCGTGATCGCGGGGCGGTCGTTGACGATCCCGGCGCCCGGAACGGTGACCGGCGCCGGCACCGGCGTGGCGACGGGCACGGCGACTGCGGCTCCCGCGCCGCTGGGCGGCTACCGCGTGCGGCTCGGCGACTCGCTCAGCGCGATCGCCGCGGAGCATCGCGTCGGCCTCAGCCAGCTCGCGGCCGCCAACGGGCTGAGCGTCGAGGGGACGCTGATCGCGGGCACGTCGCTGCGGCTGCCCAGCGCGGCGGCGTCGACGGGCTCGGTGGGCACGACCACCGCCACCCCGGCCACGACCGCGAGCGCGGGCGCGGGCGCGGGCGGCGGCCACTTCGTCGTCCCCGGCGACACGCTCACCGGCATCGCCGCCGCCAACGGCATCACGCCCGCGTCGTTGGCCGCGGCCAACGGGCTGCCGGCCAACGCCTTCGTGATCGCGGGCACGCGCCTCAGGATCCCGGCCGCCGCCCCCGCCGCCATCGTGCCGGCGACGGCTGCCACCAACGTCCCGGCCAGCGGCGCCGCGACCGGCTCCCCCGGGCGGCTGAACGCGGCGCAGATCGGCTCGATCGCCGCCGCCAACGGCGCGCCCGCCTCGCTGGCCTCGGCGATCGCGTGGCAGGAGAGCGGCTTCAACAACGCGATGGTCAGCGTCGCCAACGCCCGCGGGATCATGCAGGTCATCCCGAGCACGTGGAGCTACGTGCAGAACAACCTCGGCGCCGGACGCCTCGACCCGGCCTCCCCCGCCGACAACGTCCGCGCCGGCTCGCTCCTGCTCGCCCACCTGCTCCGCAACACGGGCGGCGACGCCCCGACGGCCATCGCCGCCTACTACCAGGGCCTCGGCTCGGTCCGGCGCATCGGCATGCTGCCCGAGACGCGCCGCTACGTCGCCAACGTCCTCGCGCTGCGCTCCCGCTTCGGCGGCTGAGCGGCGCCGCGGCGCGCGTCGAGGGACGACTCAACCACGCCCTGCGTGGTTGAGTCGTCCCTCGACGGATCTAGGCCGCGGCGGGGACCTTCCGCGGCCGCGCCGCCCGCGGCTTCTTGGCCGCCGGCGCCTTGGACGCCTTGGGCGTCACCATGCCGGCGAGGAACTCGCCGGTGTGCGAGCCGGGCGTCCCGGCGACCTCCTCCGGCGTGCCGACCGCGACGACCTGGCCGCCCTCCTCGCCACCCTCCGGACCCATGTCGATCAACCGGTCCGCGGTCTTGATGACGTCGAGGTTGTGCTCGATCACGACGATCGAGTTGCCCGCGTCGACCAGGCGGTGCAGGACCTCGAGCAGCCGCTGGACGTCGGCGAAGTGCAGGCCGGTCGTCGGCTCGTCCAAGATGTACAACGTGCGCCCGGTGGCGATCTTCGACAGCTCGGTCGCCAGCTTCACGCGCTGCGCCTCGCCGCCCGAGAGCGTCGTCGCGGGCTGGCCCAGGCGGATGTAGCCGAGGCCGACGTCGCGCAGCGTCTCCAGCCGCCGGTGGATCTTCGGGATGTGCTGGAAGAACTCGACGGCCTCCTCGACGGGCATGTCGAGCACGTCGGCGATCGTCTTGCCCTTGAAGCGCACCTCGAGCGTCTCGCGGTTGTAGCGCTTGCCGTGGCACTGCTCGCACGGGACGTAGACGTCGGGCAGGAAGTGCATCTCGATCTTGATCTGGCCGTCGCCGCGACAGACCTCGCAGCGCCCGCCCTTGACGTTGAACGAGAACCGGCCCGGCTTGTAGCCGCGGACCTTCGCCTCGGGCGTCTTGGAGAACAGGTCGCGGATGACGTCGAACAGGCCCGTGTAGGTCGCCGGGTTCGAGCGCGGCGTCCGGCCGATCGGCGACTGGTCGATCTGGATGATCTTGTCGACCTGATCCAGGCCCAGGACCGCCGTGTGCGCGCCCGGCCGCTGCCGCGCGCGGTGCAGCTTGTTGGCCACCGCCTTGAACAGCACCTCGTTGACGAGCGTCGACTTGCCCGAGCCCGACACGCCCGTCACGCACGTCATGACGCCCAGCGGGACCTTGACGTCGACCTTCTTGAGGTTGTGCTGGTGGGCACCGCGGATCTCGATGTACCCGTTCGGCGTCCTGCGCTTGCTCGGCACGTCGATCGTCCGCGTCCCCGCCAGGAACTGCCCGGTCAGCGACGACTTGACCTTCATGACCTGCTTGGCCGTGCCCTGCGCGACGACCTTGCCACCGTGCTCGCCCGCGCCCGGCCCGATGTCGATGAGGTGGTCCGCCGCGTGCATCGTCTGCTCGTCGTGCTCGACCACCAGCACCGTGTTGCCGAGGTCGCGCAGGCGCTCCAGCGTGCCGATCAGCTTGCTGTTGTCGCGCTGGTGCAGTCCGATCGACGGCTCGTCCAGGACGTAGAGCACGCCGACCAGCGCCGAGCCGATCTGCGTCGCCAGCCGGATCCGCTGGGCCTCGCCGCCGCTCAGCGTCGCCGCCGCCCGCTCCATCGACAGGTAGCCGATCCCGACGTTCTCGAGGAACATCAGGCGCTCCTGGATCTCGCGGAAGATCAGCCGCGCGATGTGGCGCTCGGTCTCGGTCAGCTCGACCTCGTCCAGCCACGCCAGCGCGCGCCGGACCGAGAAGGCGCAGAACTCGTGGATCGCCAGGCCGGCGACCAGCACCGCACGCGACTCGGGCCGCAGGCGCGCGCCCTTGCACACGGGGCACGGCACGAGCGACATGTACTCCTCGATCTTCTCGCGGACGCCCTCGGAGTCCGTCTCGCGATAGCGCCGCTCGAGGTTGGAGATGATCCCCTCGAACCGCGTGGAGTACGAGCGCCGGCGCCCGTAGCGGTTGCGGTAGGACACCTCGACGCGGTCGCCGTTGGTGCCGTGCAGGAAGAGGTCCTGGTGCTTGACCGGCAGCTGGCCCCACGGCGTCTCCATGTCGACGCCGTACTTCTCGGCGATCGCCTCGGTGATCTGCTCGTAGTCGTTGGAGGCCGAGTTCGCCCACGGCGCGATCGCGCCCTCGCCCAGGGACATCGACGGGTCGGGGACGACCATCATCGGGTCGATCTCCATCTGCGACCCGAGCCCGGTGCAGCGCTCGCACGCGCCGTGCGGCGAGTTGAAGGAGAAGATGCGCGGCTCGAGCTCCGGGATGACCGGGCCGTGGTCGATGCAGGCGAACTTCTCGGAGTACAGCGTCAGCGTGGGCTGGATGCCGGAGTCCGCGCGCGGGACCGTCTCGATCTCCACCATGCCGTCGGCCAGCGCGACCGCCGTCTCGATCGAGTCCGCCAGCCGCTTGCGCACGCCGTCGCGCATGACGAGCCGGTCGACCACGACCGAGATGTCGTGCTTGAACTTCTTGTCCAGGACGATGTCCTCGTCCAGCGACCGCAGCTCGCCGTCGACCTTCGCGCGCTGGAAGCCCTCCGACAGCAGGTTCTTCAGCGCCTTGCCGTACTCGCCCTTGCGGCCGCGCACGACCGGCGCGAGCACCATGAACCGCTCGCCCTCGGGCTGCTCGAGCACCTGGTCGATGATCTGCTCGGCCGACTGCCCCTGGACCGGCTTGCCGCAGATGTGGCAGTGCGGGTGGCCGATGCGCGCCCACAGCAGGCGCAGGTAGTCATAGATCTCGGTGACGGTGCCGACCGTCGACCGCGGGTTGCGCGACGTCGTCTTCTGGTCGATCGAGATCGCCGGCGACAGCCCTTCGATCGAGTCGACGTCGGGCTTGTCCATCTGGCCCAGGAACTGGCGCGCGTAGGCCGAGAGCGACTCGACGTAGCGCCGCTGGCCCTCGGCGTAGATCGTGTCGAAGGCGAGCGACGACTTGCCCGATCCGGACAGGCCGGTGATGACCGTGAGGGCATCCCGGGGCAGGGTGACATCGACGCCCTTGAGGTTGTGCTCACGGGCGCCGGAGACGACGATGGCGTTCTTCGGCGGCACTGTCGAACGAGTGTAGCCAGGCGAACAGACGTTCCCTTCGCGCTCGGACCGAGCGGCCGGAAAGGCCCTGCTAACCGGCTACCCCGCGCCCTTGACGACGGCCTCGAACGCCGCCAGCGACGGCTTCGCCCGGAAGGTGCCGTCGCCCCGGTACTGCAGCAGCCCGCTGTAGTCGAAGGAGTTCTTGGAGCCGTTGTCGACCGTCGCCCACGTGTACCAGAAGACGCGCGCCAGCCTGAGCGACCGGCGCTGCGCGAGCAGGAGCTTGTAGACGGAGCGCAGGCGCTGCGCCTGGCCGGCCTCGGTCGTCTCCCAGTTCTGGGTCAGCGGCGTCTTCTTGCCCTTGGCCGAGGACCACGTCAGCTCGGTGAGCCACAGCGGGACGCGCGAGTACCCGCGCCGGTCGAGGACCTCGCGGTTGAGGCGGACGATCTTGACCGCGTTGGACGGCCGCCCAGAGAACGGGTGCGCGCCGGCGGCGTCGAAGCGCAGCTTCGGCCCGGGGACCGCCAGCAGCTTGGCGAGGTCGCGCCAGGAGTAGTTCGCCATGGAGGCCATGAGCACCGTGGCGCCGCGATCGGCGCCCTTGACCGCGGAGTAGGCCGCTCGCAGCAGGGCCGCGTACGGC
>JAOPZD010000532.1 GCA_025964295.1 Conexibacter sp. | reverse complement strand
GGCTCCGGCAAGTCCAATGTCGTCGACGCCCTCTCGTGGGTCATGGGCGAGCAGGGCGCCAAGTCGCTGCGCGGCGGCAAGATGGAGGACGTCATCTTCGCCGGCACGTCGGGGCGCCCCCCGCTGGGCCGCGCCGAGGTCGTCCTCACGATCGACAACAGCGATGGCGCGCTGCCGATCGAGTACACCGAGGTCACGATCTCGCGCACCATGTTCCGCAATGGTGGCTCGGAGTACGCGATCAACGGCAACACGTGCCGCCTGCTCGATGTCCAAGAGCTGCTGAGTGACTCCGGCATCGGGCGCGAGATGCACGTCATCGTGGGGCAGGGGCAGCTCGACAGCGTCCTGCGCGCGACCCCCGAGGAGCGCCGCGGCTTCATCGAGGAGGCCGCGGGTGTCCTCAAGCACCGCAAGCGCAAGGAGAAGGCGCTTCGCAAGCTGGACGCGACGCAGGGCAACCTGACGCGTCTCAACGACGTCCTCACCGAGCTGCGCCGCCAGCTCAAGCCGCTCGGACGCCAGGCCGAGGTGGCCCGCCGCGCCGCCGTGATCCAGGCCGACGTCCGCGATGCCCGCGCGCGGCTGCTGGCCGATGACATCGTCACAGCGCGCACGACGATCGAGACCGAGCTCGCCGACGAGACGGCCCTCAAGGAGAGGCGGCAGTCCGTCGAGCATGCCATCGCGGTGGCCCGCGAGCAGGAGACCGAGCTGGAAGACCAGCTGCGCGAGGACTCGCCGCGGCTCTCGTCGGCCCAGGAGACCTGGTACAGCCTCTCGGGGCTGCGCGAGCGCCTGCGCGGCACGGCGGGACTCGCGAACGAGCGCGTCCGGCTCGCCGCGGTCGAGGCCGAGGACCGGCGGGTGGGCCGCGAGCCGGAGGAGCTCGAAGCCGACGCACGTCGCGCGCAGGAGCAGCACGAGCAGCTCAGCGCGGGGGTGGCCGCGGCGACCGCGGCGCTGGAGACCGTCGTTGCGGAGCGCAAGGAGGCCGAGACGGCGTACACCGCAGAGGAGCGCCGTGTCGCGGGGCTGCTGCGGGCGGCCGCGGACCAGCGTGAGGGACTCGCGCGCCTGCACGGGCAGGTCAACGCGCTCAAGAGCCGCTCGACCGCGGCGGGCGAGGAGATCGGCCGCCTCACGCAGGCACGCGACGAGGCCGAGGCGCGCGCCGCGGCGGCGCAGCGCGAGTTCACGGCGCTCGAGAACGACATCGCGGGGCTCAACGCGGGCGAGTCGGGGCTCGACGAGGCGCTCGAGGGCGCGGAGGCCGATCTCGAGGCGGCGACGACGCTGCTGACCTCGCTGGGCGGCCAGCTGCAGGACGCCGAGCGTCAGCAGGCGGCGCTCGCGGCCCGCAAGGAGGCGCTCGAGCTGGGCCTGGCGCGCAAGGACGGTGCAGGCGCACTGCTCGCCGCGACCGACGAGATCAGCGGGCTGCTCGGATCCGTCGCAGCCCTCCTGACGGTCCGCGCGGGCTACGAGACCGCGATCGCCGCGGCGCTCGGCTCGGCCGCCGACGCCGTCGCGGTCGATCATCTCGACACCGCGGTCTCGGCGATGCAGAAGCTCAAGTCCGAGGATCTCGGTCGCGCCGGCATGCTGCTGGGTGGCGGCGACGTCGACGACTCGACCTGGCCCGGTCTGCCCGATGTCGCGATGTACGCGATCGATGTCGTCGACGGTCCGCCGGCGCTGCAGGGCGCGCTGCGGCGCCTGCTGTTCAAGGTCGCGGTCGTCGAGACGCTCGAGCAGTCGCAGGAGGTCATCCGGCTGGCTCCCGACGTCACGGCCGTGACGCGTGACGGCGACGTCCTGGGCGCCCACTTCGCGGCGGGCGGCTCGACGTCGAAGCAGAGCCTCATCGAGGTGCAGGCCGCGATCACGAAGGCCGATGACGATCTCGCCTCCGCGGCGCACACGATCGAGCGGCTGCGCTTCGAGCGCGAGACCGGGCAGACCGCTCGCGCCGCGGCCCAGGAGCGCGTGGACGCGGCGCTCGCCGAGCTGCACGAGTCCGATGCCACGATGGCCGCGGTCGCAGAGAAGCTCGGCCATCTCGGCGCGACGTCGCGGGCCGCCCGCGGCGAGGCCGAGCGCCTGTCGGCGGCGATCGCGACGGCCGAGCAGGCCATGGCGGGTGACCTGTCGGGCCTTGCCGAGCTCGAGGACCGTCTGAGCCAGGCCGAGTCGGCCCCGGAGGAAGAGCCCGACACGGATCTGCTGGAGGAGCTCGCCGCGGCGGCGTCGGGGCTCCGCCGGGCCGAGACCGAGGCGCGGCTCGCACTGCGCACCAACGAGGAGCGTGCCCGCGCGCTGGCGAGCCAGGTCACGGCCCTGTTCGAGGCCGCGGAGGCCGAGCGCGTGGCTCGGCTCCGCGCCGCCGAACGACGCGAGCGTCAGCTGCGCGAGGCGGAGACCGCCCGGGCCGTCATCGCCGCGAGCGACCGCGTACTGGCCCGGCTGGAGGGCTCGATCGCCCAGGCATCGGCCCGGCGGACCGAGATCGAGCAGTCGCGCTCGGGGCGCGAGGAGACATTGCGGACGGTGCGCGCGCAGCTGCGCGATCTCATCACACAGCTCGACGGACTGACCGACTCGGTGCACAAGGACGAGATGGCACGCGCCGAGCTGCGGCTGCGGCTCGAGGGCCTCGAGAGCCGCGCCCTCGAGGAGCTGGGCCTCGACGTCGAGACGCTCGTGACCGACTACGGGCCCGATCAGCTCGTCCCGACCATCACGGTGGAGGGCGAGGACGACTCGCCGGCCGCCGAGCCGGTCCCGTACGACCGCGAGTCGCAGGTCAAGCGCCTGCGGGGTGCCGAGCGGTCGATGGCGATGCTGGGCAAGGTCAACCCGCTCGCGCTGGAGGAGTTCACCGCGCTGGAGGTGCGCCACCAGTTCCTGTCCGAGCAGCTGGACGACCTGCGCCGGACCCGCCAGGACCTGCTCGAGATCGTCGAGGAGGTCGACGCCAAGGTCGAGCAGGTCTTCACCGAGGCCTGGTACGACGTCGAGCGCGAGTTCCAGGACGTGTTCTCCCGGCTGTTCCCCGGCGGCGAGGGCTCGCTGATCCTCACCGACCCGCAGAGCATGCTGACAACCGGCATCGACGTCGAGGCCCGGCCCCCGGGCAAGAAGGTCAAGCGGCTGTCGCTGCTGTCCGGCGGCGAGCGCTCGCTGGTGGCCGTCGCCTTCCTCGTCGCGCTGTTCAAGGCGCGACCCAGCCCGTTCTACATCCTCGAC
>JAOPZD010000512.1 GCA_025964295.1 Conexibacter sp. | reverse complement strand
CGCGCTGGAGGGCGGCCTGGACGACGCGCAGATCGAGGACGTCGCCCGCGTGCTGCGCCGCCTCGAGGCGGCGCTGACCGCCCGCGTCGCCGGCGGCCTGGAGTAGGCGCCGCCCGCCCGCGGGCATACTGCGCTGCATGCCGGGCGAGTCGTCGTCGACCATCCTCATGCACGCCGCGGTCGTGCGCGACGGCGGGATCGAGGACCGCGTCGCGGTCGAGGAGCCACTGGAGATCCGCGTCGCCGGCCGGCCGCTGGCGGTCACCATGCGCACGCCGGGCCACGACGAGGAGCTGGCCGTCGGCTTCCTGCACGGCGAGGGCCTGCTGGCCGGGCCGGTCGCCGCCGTCGGGCCGACGCCCGACCTCATCAACAACGTCGTCGAGGTCGACGCGCCGCTGCGCCCCCAGGCCCGCGAGCGCCGGTTCTACACCACGTCGTCGTGCGGCGTGTGCGGCAAGGGCGCGCTGGAGGAGGTCGCCGTCCACGCCGAGCCGCTGCCCGACGGGCCGGTCGTGGCGCGCGCGCTGCTGGCCGCGCTGCCCGACCGGCTGCGCCAGCCGGGCTTCGAGGTCACCGGCGGCCTGCACGCGACGGGCCTCTTCGACGCCGCGGGGACGCTGCTCTGCGTCCGCGAGGACGTCGGGCGCCACAACGCGATGGACAAGGTGATCGGCCGCGCGCTGCTCGACGGCGCCCTCCCCTTCGCCGGCCGGATCCTCTGCGTCTCGGGCCGGCTGTCCTTCGAGCTGGTCCAGAAGGCCGCGGTCGCGGGCGCGCCGATCCTCGTCGGCGTCGGCGCGCCGTCCTCGCTGGCCGTCGAGCTCGCCGCCGACCGCGGCATGACGCTGGCCGGCTTCGCGCGCCGCGGCCGCGTGAACGTCTACACGGGCGCGGCGCGCGTGGCGGAGTAGGGAGGCGGGTCGTCGGGCGCCCGAGGCGTGGGTGGCGCGTTCGGTCGCGGTGTTCAGTGCGGGGCGCTTGCGTGCTGCGTGGCGTGGTGCGTTGGCAATGACGGCGAGATCGCTTGCGGCGACGCCGACGTCTGGGGTGTGGCTCGGCTGTCGTGGCGACGCGGCGGGCGATTCGGGCCCGAAAGGCTCTCGATGGCATCGAACCCGCCATATACGCGGGTTAGATGCCATCGACCGAACCGAACACGTCGCTTCGGCCCTGAACCGCCCCGGCCCGCGCCGCCACGACAGCCGAACCACACCCCAAACGGCCGCGTCGCCATCAGCGATCTCGCCGTTGTTGACGACAGACAACGCGGAGCACCCACCCTCAACGCCCCGCACTGAACACCACCAGCGCCGGCGCCGGACACCACCAGTCGGCCCACCCTCCCCGCTACTGCGGGTCGTCCATCCGCGCCTCGCGCGGCAGCAGGAACGACAGCCCGAAGGCCACCACGAAGAGCCCCGCCGAGATCAGGGTCGTGTCGCGCATCGCCGTCGCCGAGGCGTGGCCGTGGTCGGTCAGCGAGAAGAAGATCGTCGCCAGCAGCGCGACGCCGATCGAGTTCCCCAGCTGCTGCACCGCGTTGAGCGTCCCGGAGGCCGAGCCGACCTCGCGGTCGTCGACGCCGGCCAGGATCACGTTGAACAGCGGGCCGAAGACGAACCCGAGGCCGATCCCGAACGGCACGAGCGCGGGCACCAGCCCCCACGTCGTCAGGCCGGTCCCGCCGTGGTCGACGAGCGCCGCCAGGATCCCGAGCGCCGCGATGATGGTCAGCACGCCCGCCTGCAGCACGCCGCGGCCGAACTTCGCCATCAGCGGGAACGACGCGCCCGCGGCGACCGCCGAGGCGAGCGTCGCCGGGATGAACGTCAGGCCGGCGTGCTCGGCGCTGAAGCCCAGCCCGCCCTGCAGGAAGACCGACAGCACCAGCAGCAGCCCCGCGAAGCCGGCGAAGAACGCCAGCCCGACGATCAGGCCCGAGCTGAACGCGCGGTTGCGCAGCAGGCTCGGCTCGATCAGCGGCGTGCCGTGCCCGCGCCGCTCGACGCTCGCGAAGACGCCCAGCAGCACCACGCCGGCGGCCATCATGCCGAAGGCCCACAGCGGCCAGCCGAGCTCGCGGCCCTGGACCAGCGGGTAGATCAGGCACGTCGTCGCCGCGGCGATCAGCACGACGCCGAGCGGATCCAGCCGCAGCCGCTCGGGCGAGCGCGACTCGGGGAAGAAGCGCAGCGCGCCGACCAGGCCGAGCACGCCCAGCGGCAGGTTGATGAGGAAGATCATCCGCCAGCCGGTGCCGAAGAGGTCGGCCGAGACCAGCCAGCCCGCGAGGACCGGCCCGCCGACCGCGGCCAGGCCCATCACCGGGCCGAAGGCCGCGAACGCGCCGCCCATCTCCGACGGCGGGAAGACCGTCTTGATGATGCCCAGCCCCTGCGGGATGAGCAGCGCGCCGAAGCCGCCTTGGAGGATCCGGGTGGCGATCAGGACGTCGGGCGACGTGGCCAGCGCGCACGCCGCCGAGGCGAGCGTGAAGCCGACGATGCCGACCACGAAGACGCGCTTGCGCCCGAAGACGTCGCCGAGCCGGCCGCCGATGATCATGAACACGCCGAAGGCCAGCGTGTAGCCGGCCGCCCACCACTGCATCGTCGACGCGCTGCCGCCCAGCTCGGAGCGGACGGTCGGCGCGGCGATGGTGATGACCGTGCTGTCGAGCAGGTCCATGATCTCGGCGACGAGGACGACGGCCAGGCAGACCCACCGCAGGCGGTAGATCGCGGTGGCCGGGGCGGCGGGCGCGCCGGCCGACGCCGGGGGCGCGACGGCTGGCGAGGAGGAAGGGGTCACGGGGCTCCTACAGGGATCGGGGAGAAGAGCGGACGAACATCGTTCGCTACGAACACCGTACGTCACGAACGGCGTTCGCGTCAAGCTATATTCCCGGCCATGCCCCCCGACGCGGACCCGCCGCCGCGCCCGCGCCCCCGCAGCCGTCGCGACCGGCCGTCCAAGCCGGCGCTCAGCCGCGAGGCGATCGTCGACGCGGGGTTGCAGATCCTGCGCACCGAGGGCGTCGGCGCGCTGAGCATGCGCCGCGTCGCCCAGGCGCTCGACACCGGCCCGGCGTCGTTGTACGTCTACGTCGCCAACCGCGCCGAGCTGCACGCGCTGCTCTTCGACGCGGCGATCGGCACGATCGAGGTCGAGGCGACCGACCCCGAGCGCTGGCGCGAGCAGCTCCAGGGGCTGATGACGCGGATGGTCCGGATGATGGCCGAGGACTTCCCCGGCATCGCGATCATGGGCATGGCCACGATCCCGACCGGCGACAACGCGCTGCGCGTGACCGAGTCGATGATGTCGCTCCTGCGCGCCGGCGGCGCCGGCGACCAGGCCGTCGCCTACGCGGGCGACCTGCTGTCGATGTACGTCACCGCGATCGCCTACGAGCAGAGCCTCTACGCCGAGCTCTACGCCGACCCCGAGGCCGAGCAGCAGGAGGAGATCGCGCGCGTCATGCAGCGCTTCTCCTCGCTCCCGGCCGACCGCTACCCGACGATGGCCGCCGTCGCGCCGCTGATGACCCGCGGCGACGGCCATGAGCGCTTCCTCCTCGGCCTCGACGTCCTCATCAACGGCCTGCTCGCCACGCCCACCGACGGCCGCCTCAGTGCGGCGGCGTGGGGCGACTGGGGCGCCTAGATCGGTCGTAGGACGCCGCGGGGCGCCGGACCTCAGCGCGGCGGGCGCGGGCGGCGCGCGCTGACCGCCTCCAGCCCGCCCTCCTGCTCGATCAGCGCCAGCAGCGCGCCGCGCACGGCCGG
>JAOPZD010000480.1 GCA_025964295.1 Conexibacter sp. | reverse complement strand
CGCAGCAGCTCGCTCGCGCCGCGCCCGGCGGAGGCCAGCATCGCCCCGGCGGAGCCCACCGCGCCCGGCACGCGCACGCGCCGACCGCCCGTCGTCCCCACCAGCGCCGCCACGCCGAGCGTCGTCGCCGTCGCGAGCCCCACGAAGATCCCCCCGACGAGCAGCAGCCCGAAGCCGCGCACCATCGGCACCGGCGAGACGCCGAGGACCAGGAAGCCCGCCGCGGTCGCGATCGCCGCGATCGCCACCGCCGGCGCGCCCGTGCGCGCGACGTGGCCGACCGCGTCGACGACCTCGGCGCGCGTCGCCCGCGGGCCCGCGCGCTCCTCGATCCGCGCCTGCAGCTGGATCGCGTAGTCGACCGCCAGGCCTATGAGCACCGGCACCACCCCGACCGACGCCATCGTCAGCGACGCGCCGATCAGCGACAGCGCGCCGAAGGTGATCGCCACCGCGACCAGCGCGACGACCAGCGGCAGCAGCCGCCGCCGCGCCGGGAAGACCAGCGCCAGGACCAGGGCCATCACCAGCACCGACGCGATCAGCAGCGTGACGATCGCGTCGGTGACCTTGGTCGTCAGGTCCGACAGGACCACCGGCGCGCCGGTCACCGTGTAGCGCCCGCCGGTGCGCAGCGCGAAGTCGCCCATCCGCGTCGCCGCGCGGATGTTCGCGATCGCCGCCTTGCGCGCGCCGTCGTCCAGGCCCGGCTTGAGCCGCACCTGGACCAGCGAGCTGTCGGCGTTGGGGAACAGGTAGGCGAAGCGCGCCTTGGGCGTCCCCGCCGCCTGGCCGCCGGCGAAGACGAGCTGGCTGACGAAGCCCGGGTCGTTGACCTGGGGCGCCTTGAGCAGCCCGTACTTCAGCGCGAGCTTCATCGCGTCGCTCAGCGCCTGGGCCGTCGCGAGCTGCTTGGCCTGGTCGGCGACCCTCTTGGCGCGCGCGACGGAGTAGTGCTGCCCGCGCGCGAGCTTGTAGGCCGCGTCGTACTGCTTCTGCGCGTCGCTCTGGATGCTCTTGAGCTGGTTGTTGTACTGGTCGCCGATCTGGCGGACTGACTCGTTGATGAACGTGCCGGGGCCGAAGACGACCTTGGCGGGCTTGGCCTTGCCCAGGCGCCCGCACGGGCCGGCCCAGCCGCCGACCGGCGTCGCGCCCTTGGGCACGTTGCCGCCGAGGCAGCCCTCCAGGGCGATCAGCCGCTCGAGGTCGGAGGTCAGCACGAGCTTGGAGACCGGGCCGCGCACCAGCACGTAGACGGCGTCCTCGCCGAAGAGCCGGTGGTCGAGCTCGGTCGCCTGCCAGGACGCGCTCGAGGTGCCGACGAGCGTCTTGGTCGCCGTCGTCGGCGCGAGGCGCAGCGCCAGCGCGGCGCCCGCCAACGCGAGCACCGAGATCAGCAGGCCGACCGCCAGCGGGCGGCGGGCGGCCGTGCCCATGGCGGCGCCTAGGATGCGCGGCAGCCGACCCATCAGTGCGCTGAGGCTACCTGGACCGCCGCCACGGCGCGCCAGGAGCGCCCGCGGCGCCTACGGCGCCGGCGCCCCGGCCTCGGTGCCCTTGACGCTCGCCTTGAGCTGCGGGAACTGCGTCAGCTTGCCGCCGAGGTTGAAGCGGTTCTGCTGGCGGCACGGCGGCGCGGTGACGTTGCCGCCGTTGAGCGCGAACTTCAGGATGCCGTCGCGCAGCGTCTGGCTGAGCACGCCGTCGACCGCCGGCCCGAGCGTCGGCGACAGCGTCGCGCCCGAGCTGCACTGGCGCGTCTCGAAGGACATCAGGCCGTCCTTGAGGTTCAGGCCGTCGCCCGGGAACGGGTACGCGTTGGTGCGGTTGGTCGTCAGGCGCTTCGGATACTGCGCGAGCATCTCGGGGTTCAGCGGGTTCGACGTGCGCAGGTAGTGCGCCGGCTCGCTCGACCCGCTCACGGCCGCGGTGGCCTGCGTGGCCGCCGAGGAGTTGGCGAAGAACGCGGTCAGCTCGTTCTTGTACAGGCTTGCGCCGTCGAGGATCGGGTTGAGCTGCTTGAGCGGCCCGTCGAAGTTCGCCAGCAGCGGATGCAGCTGGTCGAGGAACTCGGTGGTCGCCGGCAGGCCCTTCTTGGACGCGGCGACGAGCGGGTCGATCGAGCGGAAGAGGTGCTTGAGGTCCGGAGCGAGCTTGGACATCTGCACGAGCGTCGGGCTCAGCTCGCGGGCCGCCGGGCGCAGGTCGGTGACGACCGGGTTGGCGTTGGCCGAGAACTTCGTCAGCCGCTTCAGGGTGGTCTGGGACTCCTTCTCGAACGTCGGCAGCGCCTTGAAGGTGGCCTGCAGCTCGGCGTCGCGCGCCGCGGTCGTCGCGAAGACGCGGTTGGAGTTCGTGATGACGCCCGCGAGCTGGCCGTCGCGCTCCGACAGCGCGGTGAAGACCTCGCCGGTGTTGCGCACGAGCTGGCGGACGCCGGCCTTCTGGGAGTTGAGGATCTGCAGGACCTTGGTGGTGTCCTGCGCGAACGGCGCGAGGTTGCCCAGCGCGTCGTTGAGGTCCTGGCCGCGGCCGTCCAGCGCCTGGGCCTGGGTCTGGATCCAGTTCTGGAACGCCGCGCGCGTCTTGGGGTCGAACGCGCGCAGGATCTCGTCGAGCTCGACGGTGTCGGCGACCTGCCCGGTCGCCAGGCGCCCGTTGTCGGGGACCGGCTTGGCCTTCGGGGTGCCCGGCGTGAGCTCGATGTAGGTCTCGCCCAGCAGCGTCTTCTGGCGCAGCGTCGCGTGGGCGTCGGACGGCAGCGGCGCGTACTCGGGCTTGAGCTCGATCGTCGCGTCCGAGCGGCCGGTCTTCTTGTTGGTGACGATCTCCTTGACCTTGCCGACCGGCACGCCGGAGATCCGCACGTCGGCCTCGTGGGCCAGCTGCGTGGCCTCGCCGAAGGAGACCTCGAAGCGGTAGCCCTTGGGCTTGAGCGGCGTCGGGCCGCCGAAGGCCAGCCACAGGAACAGCAGCAGGCCGAAGCAGGACAGCGCGAAGCCGACCATCACGAGGATCTTGCCGAGGCTGGGGACCTGCTTGTTCACGCCGCGATCACCCGCCCGCGTTCGTGTTGGGGGCTTGGGCCGTCGTGGAGCACACGTCGTTCTTGGCCGGCGCGTTGGTCAGCCCGATGAGCGTGCCCAGCTGCGGGTTGACGCTCTTGAGCTGGTCCAGCAGGCCCAGGCCCGAGCAGCTGAAGAACAGCGCGCCGCGGCGGATCGGGCCGTGGGCGTCCTGCGTGCTGAAGACCGTCGGGCCGATGTGGTTCAGCCAGGAGATCCAGAAGAGGTAGCCCTCGTCGGAGCCCGGCGGGTTGTAGGCCGCGGTGTTGAGCAGGTAGTTGGCGGTCTTGAGGACCGAGGTGAAGTCGGGCGTCAGCGCCGCGAGGTCGCGGGCGGCCGGGCGCAGGATCTTCACGGTCGGCAGCGCGTCGCGGGCGAACGGGCGCAGCTGCTTCTGGATGACCGGCGTCGTCGTCTTGAGGAAGGGCCGCGTCTCCTTGAGCGACGGGCCGAGCGCGCGGGCGCCGGGGCGCAGGTTGCCGAGCGCCGGGCCGAGGACCTTGCCGAGCTTGTCGGCCTTCTGGACGGCGGTGTCGGTGGTCTTCAGCGTGTCGGGCAGCAGCTGCAGCGTCTCGCGCAGCTTGGCGTCCTGGTTGGCGAAGGACTTGAAGACCGCGTTGGAGGCGTCGACGAGGCTGGACAGCTGCTTGTCCTTGGTCCCGACCGCCGTCGTCAGCTCCTGGAAGTTGTGGATCGAGCGGCTGATGTTCTGGCGGCGGACCGACAGCGCCTTGGTGATCCGCAGGACGTCGCGGTTGGTCGGCTCGAAGCGGCGGAAGGTCGCCGACAGGTTCTTGCCGTTGCCGCCGAGCGCCTCGCCGCCGCCCGCGACCAGCAGCTGCAGGTAGCTGCGCGTGTCGCCGTCCAGCGCCGCGAGGAACTCGTCGGTGTTGACGTTGGGCAGCGTCTGCGTGATCGGGATGACCTGCTTGGCGTGGTCGATCTCCCCCGCCTTGCGCGAGCCCGGGGTCAGCTCGACGATCATGTCGTTGAGGCCGGTCTTCGGGCGCAGCAGCGCGGTCGCGTCCTTGTAGACGTGCGCGTACTTGCGGCGGATCTTCATCGTGACGACCGCGCGGCCGTCCTTGAGCTCGACCTTGGCGATCTCGCCGACGGGCACGCCGGCGACGTTGACCGACTGGCCCTGGCCCGGCGTCACCGACTGCGCGGTCGAGAACTCGGCCTTGTAGTCGACGAAGTCGGTGCCGACGACCGGGACCCACTTGGGCAGGTAGAAGCGCTGGTGGCCCAGGATGTAGCTGCCGACGACCAGCGCGACGAGGAAGATCCCGAGGACCGCGATGAAGTCCCAGCGGTGCTTGCGGATCGCGGTCCTCACCGGCCCGCCCCCTTGCGGAAGGGGTTGAGCCGGTCGACGAGCTGGGCCGTGAGGCTCTCCTTGCTCGAGGACGAGGCGGCCAGCGGGACCGGCAGCGGCGTCGTGGTCGACGGGACCGTCCCGACCGGCGTCGAGACCGTCGGCGTCGCCACGGCGGGCGCCGGGGTCGGCGTCGCGGTGCCGCCGCCGTCAGCGCCGCCGGTCTTGGCGCTGTTGAGGTCGGGCAGCGTCTGGTCCTTGCACAGGGCCGTGTGGTTGTAGGGCGAGCGCTTGCCCGGGTAGGCGGGGCGCGTGCCCAGCGGCGGGTCGTTGACCCGGCCGTAGAGCTTCTCGCCGGCGTTGCCGCCGTACTTGCCGGTGGAGATCGTCTGCGAGCCGCCGCCGACCGCGAAGCGCACGTAGTGGCCGTTGCCGTCGAAGTTCTGGCTCTCGCCCGCGAGCCCGACCATGGCGTACCAGAACTCCTTGTAGTTCTCCTCGTTGGAGGTGAACTGGCCGTCCTGGATCTTGACGTCGCCGGTGGGCAGGATCGTGTGCGTCACGCACTGCGAGACGAGGTCGGCCTGCGGCAGCGCGGTCAGCGTGCCGTCGACGAGCTTGGCGAGGTCGACCGTCGTCGGCTTGAGCTCCTTGGTCAGGCCGCCGAGCTCGGCGGGCGAGACGAGCTTGCGCGCCTGGGCGATCCACGGCAGCGCGGCGTCGATCGTCGCCGGCGTCTCGCGGACGCCGGGCAGGATCTCCTTGGCGAACGCCCGCGTGTTCGGGAACGAGGCGTTGAGGCTCGTCAGCGCGTTCTCGGTGTGCTTGAGCGTCGGGCCGAGCAGCGCGATCGTCTGCTTGAGGTTGCCCTGCTCGGCGGCCAGCGCGCCGAGCGTCGTGTTGAAGTTGGTGACGAAGCCCTTCAGCGAGTCCTCGTTGGCCGACAGCGCCTTGGTGACCTTGCCGGTGCTGTCGACCAGCCCGGAGAGGTCGTGCTGCTGGAGGCCGAGGAACGCGTTGTTGACGATCGCGGCGTTCTTCAGCGCGCCCGGCGCGGTGTCGATCGAGTCGTTGAGCGAGCGTGCGGCCGACTCGCCCTTGACGGCGGGGTCCTGGCCGACGTCGTCGGCGGCGGTCGGCTGGTAGGTCAGCGCGGTGCCGTAGCCCTCCAGCAGCTGCTTGAGGTCCTCGCGGGTGTCGCTCTGCAGCGCGGTGAGCACCTGGTCGAACTGCACCGGGGCGGAGGTCTGCGTGGCGGGCAGCGTGTCGCCGTCGTCGATCGTCGGCGCGCTGGGCGTGCCGGGCGAGAGGTCGACGAACTCGTTGCCCTCGAGGAAGATGCGCGGCCGGACCTTCAGCGTCGCGTCCTTGTGGATCGGCAGGCCGGCCTTGTCGATCTCCATCGTGACGAGCGACATGTTGCCGTCGCCGCCCTTGTAGGCCGTGACCTTCTTGACCTTGCCGATGTTGACGCCCGCGATGCGCACCGGCGAGTTGGGCCGGACGTTGTTGGCGTTGTCGAAGACGGCGTTGACGCGGAAGCCGTGGGTGAACGGCACGTGCTTGGCGAAGCCGGCGTAGGCGGCGATGGCGGCGAGCAGCAGCACGAGGAGGCCCACCGTGAGCGGGTTGGCCCCGTGGCGGTCCTTGCGCAGGACGCGCTTGCGCTTGTCGGACTTGCTGCTCATGGCTTCGGCGTGTCGCTCGAGTACGTGGTCTTCTGCGTGGTCAGGCCCTGGTTGCCCGGGTCGTTGCCGATGACCTGCTGGCCCGCCTTGTAGGACTCGTTGCCGGCCTCGCACTCCTGCGTCTGGCCCGGCGCCGCGGTGTTGGGGTACGGGTTGCTGTGCAGGAAGTTGTCCTGGTTGGGCCCGGCGGCCGGCGCGGACGACGGGCCGCCCTCGTTGTTGGGGCCCTGCGGCGCGGCGACGATCATGAAGCGCTGGCCGGTGCCGTTGGTGTCGCCCTCGCTGAGCACCGAGGCGGCGTTGCGGAACAGCAGCGTCCAGTAGTTGCACTGCGTCTGGGTCGGCGCGAGCGTCGCGAACAGCGGGTTGGCGATCCGCGCGGTCTGGGCGAGGTCCTGGACGCCGAGCGTGACCAGCGGGTCCTCGGCGAAGCGCTGCAGCGAGGCGAAGACCGGCTTGAGGTCCTTGTTGAGCGCCACGGAGTGACGCAGCGCGGGCTCGCCGACGGTGAACGCGTCGGCCAGGTCGCTCGCCGCGCCCGACAGCGCCTTGACGCCCGGGCGCAGGTCGTGGAAGAAGCCCTCGCTGTTGGCCAGGAACGGGCGCTGCTTTGGCAGCTCGTCGATCGCGGTCTGCAGCGCGGGCGGGCCGCCGCTGATCGAGTCCTGCAGGTAGGGACGGGCGATCGCCGCGAAGGCGGCGAAGGTCGTGTCGAGGTTGCGGAACAGCGAGGCCTGCTGCTCGGCGACCGGGGCGACGATCGCCGACGTGCGGCCCAGCGCCTGGGTGAAGCGCGCGAGCCTCGTGCGGTCGTCGGCGAGGTTGGCCATCGCCGGGCCGAGCTGCAGGAACAGCGGGTTGAGCGACTGGATCGCCTGGTTGAGGTCCTGGCCGCGGCCGGCGAGCGCGTTGCCGAAGCCCTCGAGCTGCTTCTGGGCCCCGGCGCGCGTCTTGTCGTCGAACGTGCCGAGGAACTCGTCGAACTCGACCGGCGCCGGCGTCGCCGCCTTCAGCGGGATCGTCGCGCCTTCGTCATAGCCCTTGGTCGACGTGCCCTTGGTGATCTCGACGTACTTCAGGCCCAGCGCCGAGCGCGGGCGGATGAGGATCGTCGAGTCGGTCGGCAGCGGCTTGACCGTGGTCTCGAGCTTGAGGTGCAGCTGGGCGATGACCTTGCCACCGGCCAGGCGCTTGGGCGTGATCTTGTCGATGACGCCGACGCGCGTGCCGCCGATGCGGACCTCGTTGCCCTTGACGAGGTTCGCGGCGCTCGGGACGTCGGCGTTGAGCGCGTAGGTCGGGACGAACGGCAGGCCGTTGTTGGCGTTGTAGGCCAGGAAGACCGCGACGAGGACGACGAGCGTCGTCGCCGCGCCGATCAGGACGGGGTTGGCCGCGATGGACTGGGATCCGCGCCGCATCTCAGCCCCCCAGGAGGTAGTCGAGGAGGGTCTGGGTCGCGCCCGAGGACGGCGTCGTGCTCGTGCCCGACGACGGCGCGGTGCTGCTCGCCGCGGTCGTCGAGGTGGAGGTCGACGGAGCGGCCGGCGTGGACGTCGTGGTCGGCGCGACGGGTCCGACGCCGGGCGTCGCGGCGCTGCCGGAGCCCGAGCCCGAGCCGCCCGCCGGCGCGCTC
>JAOPZD010000466.1 GCA_025964295.1 Conexibacter sp. | reverse complement strand
GACGCCCTGGGCCAGCGGCGTGCCGTCGCGGGCCAGGATGTCGGCGCGCGCGGGCATCTCCGTGGTCCGGCGCAGCTGCTCGCCGGCGGCCAGCCCGGGGAAGACGAGGTTCGGCGTCCAGGCGATGCGGGCGTGCTCGTCCTCGGTGACCACCTTCAGGCGCAGCGTGCCCCGCACGGAGCCGAACGCGCCGGTCCTGACGACGACCGGGACGCGCCACTGGCCGCTGCCCGCGTCATGCGGCCGGCCCGTGGCCACGCGGGTGATCGTCGCGGTCGCGGCCGCCGCCTTGTAGCGATCGGCGAACGCGGCGGCGCCGTAGCGGTCCTGCTGGGCGCCGGTGATCTGGCCGCGCATCGTCGCGTAGTCGCCGCGATCCCAGGCGCGGGCGAAGCGCTGGACGGTGTCGCGCTCGCTGGGGCCGCCGGTCGTCGCGCAGACCACGCCGACGCCGAGCCCGACGACGACCACGACGCCGATCGCCCCGGCTCGGCGCGCGCGGGTGCGAGCGGGCGAGGGACGTGGCGACGGTGGCATCGCCCAGCAAGGTACCTGGGCATCCGGCCGAGGATCGCCGCCACGCGGCCGGTAGGCTCGGCGCGGTTGACGCGCATCGACTGGCTGATCGTCGCCTTCACGGTCGTGATGGCCACCATCGGGTGGCGCCAGGGCTTCGTGGCGGGCGCCTTCGCGCTCGCCGGGTTCGCCGGCGGCGCCTTCCTGGGCAGCCGCCTGGGCCCGGCGCTGCTGGCCGACGGCGCGTCCTCGCCCTACGCGCCGCTGGTCTCGCTGATCGGCGCGGTCACGGGCGGCTCGATCCTCGCCGGCGTCTTCGAGACCGCCGGCTTCCTCGTGCGCCGCAGCGTCCCGATACCTGGCGTGCGGACGCTCGACGGCGCGCTCGGCGCGCTGCTCAGCGCGGCGATCGCGCTCGGCCTGGCGTGGATCGTCGGCGCGGTCCTGCTGCAGACGCCGGGCGTCCGGCAGCTGCGCCACGACATCCAGCGCTCGGAGATCCTGCAGCGGCTCAACACCGTCCTGCCGCCGTCGGGGCCGATCCTCAACGCGCTCGCGCGCTTCGATCCGTTCCCGAACATCGACGGGCCCGAGGCCGACGTCCCGGCGCCCCGCGCCGCCGTCGCGCGCGACCCGAAGGTGCGCGCGGCGGGCGCGAGCGTCGTCCGGATCCTGGGCACCGCGTGCGGCCTGGGCGTCGAGGGCTCGGGGTGGGTCGCGGGCCCGGGGCTCGTGGTGACCAACGCGCACGTGGTGGCGGGGGAGGACGACACGGTCGTCCAGGCGCGCGGCTCGGGTCCCCGGCTCGACGCGACCGCGGTGGCCTTCGACCCGACCAACGACGTCGCGGTCCTGCGCGTGTCGGGCCTCGACGCGCCGGCGCTGTCGCTCGTCCCCGACCCGCCGGTCGGCGCGGAGGCCGCGATCCTGGGCTTCCCGCACAACGGCCCGTACGACGTGCGGCCCGGACGACTGGGTCAGACGCGCGCGGTGGTCTCCCAGGACGCCTACGGCAACGGCCCGGTGACGCGCCAGATGACGACGTTCCGCGGCCTGGTGCGGCCGGGCAACTCGGGCGGTCCGGTCGTCGACACCTCCGGGCACGTGCTCGCGACGGTCTTCGCGACCTCGACGGGGACCCAGCGCCGCGGCGGCTACGGGGTGCCCAACGCGATCGTGCGCCGGACGCTGGAGGGCGCGGCGAGCGGCGGGGGGTCGGTGTCGACCGGCCCCTGCGCCCGCTGAGCGATATGTGTCAAGACTTCGTGCCAGACCGACCCGGCTCGGAGCCGGGTCGCTACGCTCCGGCGTCACATGGACAAGACCCTCGTCATCGCCGAGAAGCCGTCCGTCGGGCGTGACCTGGCGCGCATCCTGCCCGGGCCCTTCGAGAAGAAGTCCGGCGCGGGGGAGAAGACCGAGCGCTGGCTCGAGGGCCCCGAGCACATCATCAGCTGGGCCGTCGGCCACCTCGTCCAGCTCGCCGAGCCCGACGAGTACGACGACAAGTTCAAGAAGTGGCGCATGGCCGATCTGCCGATCGTCCCGCCCAAGTTCAAGCTCGTGGTGCGCGACGAGCGCTCCCAGAAGCAGATGTCGGTGGTCAAGCAGCTGCTGCGCCGCGACGACGTCGACCTCGTCATCAACGCCTGCGACGCCGGCCGCGAGGGCGAGCTGATCTTCGCCTACCTGTTCGAGAAGGCCGGCGCCAAGAAGCCGGTCAAGCGGCTGTGGCTGAACTCCATGACCAACGACGCCATGCGCGAGGGCTTCGCGCACCTGCGCGACGGCGAGGAGCTCGCCAAGCTCGAGGACGCCGCGCGCTCGCGCTCGGAGGCGGACTGGATCGTCGGCATGAACGCCACGCGCGCCGCGACGATCCGGCTGCGGTCGTCGTTCGACGGCGCGGTCTCGCTGGGCCGCGTGCAGACGCCGACGCTGGCGATCCTCACGCGCCGCGAGGAGGAGATCCGGGCGTTCGTGCCCGAGCCCTACTGGCTCGTCGACGCGCAGTTCGCCGCCGACGGCCCCCGCGCCTACGAGGGCCGCTACCACGCCGGGGCCCAGCCGCGGATGGCCACCGCCGAGGAGGCCGAGGCCGTCGCCGCCGCCGTGCGCGGCCAGGCCGGCTCGATCACCAAGCTCGAGAAGACCACGCGCAGGGAGAAGGCGCCGCTCCTGTACGACCTGACGTCGCTGCAGCGCGAGGCCAACACCCGCTTCGGCTTCTCCGCGCGCCGCACGCTGGCCGCCGCGCAGCGCTGCTACGAGGAGCACAAGGCGCTCACGTATCCGCGAACCTCGTCGCGCTACCTGACCTCGGACATGGTGCCCGAGCTCAAGGAGGTCGCGGGCCACGTCGGCGAGAAGCCCGAGTACAGCAAGGCCGCCCAGTACGTGACGGGGCTGGACCTGCTGCCCCTGGGCCGCGTCGTCGACGACGCCAAGGTCGGCGACCACCACGCGATCATCCCGACCAACGCCTCGCACAAGCTCGACAAGATGAACGACGACGACCGCCGGATCTACGACATGGTCGCGCGTCGGTTCCTGGCCGTCTTCCATCCCGAGGCGGTGTT
>JAOPZD010000458.1 GCA_025964295.1 Conexibacter sp. | reverse complement strand
CCAAGGCCCCGCCCGCCTCGGGCGGCGGCGGCGCGAAGCTCGCCACCGCGGGCGGCGCGGTCGGCACGATGCTCGTCGACGGCCAGGGCCGCACGCTGTACCTGTGGAAGGCCGACACCTCCAACATGAGCACGTGCTCGGGCGCCTGCGCGCAGGCGTGGCCCCCGGTGACCTCGAAGGCCGCGGTCTCCGCCGGCGGCGCGGTCAACGCCAAGCTCGTCGGCACGTCCAAGCGCTCCGACGGCACCACGCAGGTGACCTACGCCGGCCACCCGCTCTACACGTTCGCCGGCGACTCGGCCGCGGGCCAGCTCAACGGCCAGGGCAGCGCCGCCTTCGGCGCGCCGTGGTTCGCCGTCGCGCCCAGCGGCGCGGCGATCACCAAGAGCGCGGCCTGACCCACGGAGTGGCCCCCCAAGACCGGGGAGGGCGCGCGGCAACGTGCGTCCACCCCGGTCCGCGGGCGGTCAGCGGGGCGCCGGGTGCGCTCGCGCTACCGTGCAGGCCGCCGACCCCATGACCATGAGCACCGCCACCCACGTCGTCGACCTCCTGACCAGCCCCGGCACGCCGCCCCGGACCCGCCTGCGCCTGGCCGCCGAGCGCCTGGCCGAGGGGCCGACGCCGGCCGACAGCCCGATCCTGATCGCCCGCCTCGCCGAGGTCGTCAACGGCCCCGGCGGCAACGAGCGCGTGCAGCGCGCGCTGCACGTGTTCGACACCGCGGCAGCGGCGTAGGCCGGCTCAGCCCAGCAGCGACCAGGGGTCGAAGCGCTCGATCGGGATGACGCGGATGCGCGGCAGCGCGACCGTGAACGCCCCGACGTCGTCCTCGAGGTCGAACAGCTCCAGGCCCTCCTCGGTCAGCTCCTGCAGCTGCGAGCTGATCAGCTCGCGGAAGCCGAGGACGCCGACGCGCCGGTCGCCGTCGCGCAGCAGCTCGGCGATCTGCGGCGCGAAGTCGCCGTCGTGGCTGGCCAGCAGCACGTCGCCGCGGCCGCGCTCGGCGAGCGCGTCGAGCGTCCGCTGGATCGCGACGTCGACGACCTTGACGTCGGGCGGCCCGCTGAGCAGCACCGGCCGGAAGTCCAGCGCGTCGAGCGCCTGGACGAACGACATCGGCACCTGCCCCGAGCCGTTGAGGAAGAACAGCGGCCGGACCGGCTGCTCCCACACCGCGCGGCCGTAGTCGCGCACGCGATCCCACCGCGGCCGCTCCTCGGGGGCCGGGCGCCGGCCCAGCAGCGAGCCGCCGAGCGTCGCGTCGATGTTCTCCCCGTCGACGAGCAGGAACGTCTCGGCGGGGGCGGAGGGCATCGCGGGTGAGCGTACCCACCGCGACGGCCCTCCGCCCCGCGGGCGGCCGCTACTGCTGCATGAGCATCGCCGTCGCGCCCGCGGCGGGCCTGAACGGCCCGATGACGTCGAACTTCGCCGTGAAGTCGCCCGACACCGTGCCGGTGGCCATCGTCGCGCCGGCGGGCTCGCCGGCGAACGACAGCGTGCCGGAGAGGAACGGGCCGGCGGCCGGGGCGTGGGCGGTGGAGAGGTCGGGCGCGGCGTCGAGGCCCGGTGCGCCGGTCTGGGCCAAGATCATGTGGAACACGCTGGCCGGCGCCGTGGCGGCGCCGTCCTCGGTGTTCATGACCATCTGGGTGACCTTGCCGCCGGACCTGGCGACGGTGACCATGGTCGAGCCCGGCGCGCCGTCGCCGGGCACGCTGAGCATCAGGCCCTTGGCGCCGGCCGCGGCGGGCTGCTGCGCGCCGCAGCTGATCGTCGAGCCGGTCAGGATCTGCGCCTTGAGCGCCTTGGGCGCCAGCGTCTTGAAGAACGTGGTGTCGAGCGCGAGTCTCGCCGTGCCGGTGAGCCTGCCCGAGCGCGTCGTCGCGCCGGAGCCGGTGCAGCCCTTGGGGACCGAGCCCTTGGCGGCGGGCCCGGCGTCGACCACCGCGTCGATCCTGCCGTAGCGGCCGAGGCTGCCCTTGATGGTGGCCTTGCCACCCTTGACGGACACCTTGACGGCGGAGCCGAAGGACCAGGCGTGCATCTGGGTCGAGCCGCCGCCGACCTTCGTGGCGTCGATGCCGAACGTGTCGCCGGCGGCCGCGTCGGTCGCGGTCAAGGTGATGGAGTAGCCCTTGGCCTTCAGCGGGCCGGCGACGACGGTGGAGCCGGAGGCCGAGGCGATGGCGGGGACGGACAGGAGGGCGGTCGCCGTGACGGCGACGAGCAGGGGAGAGCGGGTCATGGCGGGCATCGTGGCGATCGCCGCCGCCGCGCACACCAGGGGAGTGCCTAGTCGGCGAGGATGGGGTGGTGCCCGCACCATCGCCCGAGCCGCGCCAGCCCCCGCCCGCGTCGCCGCCCGCCGTCCGCCTGCAGGTCCTCGACGCCGACGTCCTCCAGGCGCTCGTCGACCACGATCTCGCCGCCGCCATCGCGATCGCCGGCGTCGCGCTCCCGGAGTCCTTCGTCGGCGACACCTGGCTGTGGACGCTGCGCCTGGGCCAGATCATCGGCGAGCCCGCGTGCGCGCCGTGGCTCGTCCGCGCCGTGGTCGCCGGCGGGCGGGCGGTCGGCCACGCCGGCTTCCACGGGCCGCCGGACGATCGCGGGATGGTCGAGATCGGCTACGCGATCGAGCCCGAGCACCGGCGCCGGGGCTACGCCCGCGGGGCGGTCACCGAGCTGCTCGCCTACGCGCGCGAGCACGGCGCGGCGGTCGCGCGCGCCTCGGTCAGCCCCGACAACGGGCCCTCGCTGGCGCTGGTGGCGTCGTTCGGCTTCGCCCGGGTCGGCGAGCAGATCGACGAGATCGACGGATTGGAACTGGTCTTCGAGCGCCAGCTTTGACAGAGTGTCAACCCATGTCCGCCGAGCGTGTCGTCCCCCTGGAAGAGGTCCTCGTCGCCGAGCGGGAGCAGTGGCCCGACGGCCCGCCGCACGCCCTCTTCAAGCAGCTGCGCGGCCAGTGCCCGGTGCACTGGACGCCGGAGATCACCGAGTACCCCGACGAGGCCGGGTTTTGGTCGGTGACGACCGCCGACGACGTCCACGCGGTCAGCCGCGACTGGGAGACCTACTCGTCGGCGACGGGCTTCACCGCGCTGACCGACGCGATCCTCCCGCTCGAGCTGGGGCAGGCGATGTTCATCGGGATGGACCCGCCCAAGCACGACCGCCTCAAGGCGCTCTTCCAGCGCGGCTTCACGCCCAAGCGCATCGCCGAGCACGAGCCGGCGATCCGCGAGATCACCCGCGAGGTGCTCGACCGCCTGGAGGGCCGCGACTCCTGCGACCTCGTGAGCGACGTGGCCCAGCCGGTCGTCGCGCGCGTCATCGGGTCGTTCATGGGCACCGCGCCGGAGGACGACGCGATCTGGGCGCGCCTGATGAACCAGACGCTCGGCGCGGGCGACCCGGACATGAACCCCGAGGGCGTGCAGACCGTCATGGAGCGCGACGTGCCGGAGATCTTCCGGCGCTGCTCGGAGCTGATCGCCGAGCGCCGCGAGCGGCCCCAGGACGACCTCATGACCGTGCTCGTCCACGCCGAGATCGACGGCGAGAAGCTCGAGGAGCACGAGATCGTCATGGGGTTCTTCCTGCTCGTCGCCGCGGGCAACGACTCCACCAAGGCGACCTACTCCTCCGGGATGCGCGCGTTGTTGGAGGACAAGTCGCAGATGGAGCAGCTGCTCGCCGACCCGTCGCTGATCCCCAGCGCGGTCGAGGAGGCGCTGCGCATGTTCCCGGCGTTCGCGCACTTCCGCCGCACGGCGACGCGCGACGTCGAGCTCAACGGCGCGCAGATCAAGGAGGGGGACAAGGTCGTCATGTGGTACGTGTCGTCCAACCGCGACGAGACGCGCTACGAGGACCCCGACCGCTTCGACGTGACGCGCAACCCCGAGCACCAGGCCTTCGGCGCCGGCGGCCGGCACTTCTGCCTCGGGACCGCGCTGGCGCGGCTGGAGCTGCAGATCCTCTTCGAGGAGACGCTGGCGCGCTTCCCCGACATGCGCCTCGACGGCCGCCCGGCCTACGCCGAGTCGCCGTTCATCAACCAGCTCAAGAACCTCCCCGTCCGGCTCGTCCGAACGTAGACGGCCAGTTGACCCACGTATAAATTGCGGCTACGGTCCCGGTCCAATGGACCGGATCGAGCACGATCACGCACGCCGCCGCCTGGCGCGCGCCGACCGCGAGCAGCAGGTGCTGCGCGTGGCGCGCGAGCAGTTCGCCCGCCGCGGCTTCGCGGCCGTGACGATGGAGGACATCGCGCTGGAGGTGGGCGTCAAGAAGCCCTTGCTGTACGCCTACTTCGGCAACAAGGACCGGCTCTACGAGGCGTGCATGGCGCCGGCGGGGGAGGCGCTGATCGCCGCGGTGGCGCAGGCCGTCGAGGCGGCTACCACGCCCGCCGAGGCGCTGCGGCTCGGCGTCGTCGCGTTCTACGACTTCGTCGACCGCGACCGCGACGCCTGGCGCGTCCTCTTCGACGAGACCGTCCCGCAGTCGGGCGCGGTCGCGCAGGCGGTCGCGCGCTACCGCGAGCGCCTGCTGGAGATGCTCGCGCTGGCGATGGTGGCGCTGATGCCGCCGCACCGCCGCACCGGCTCGCGGGTGACGATCGAGGCGACCTCGCTGATGGTCATGGCCGCGGCCGAGGCGCTCGCGCGCTGGTGGCTGCGGACTGGCGCGATGCCCGCGCGCGACGCCGCCAACCTGCTGATCGCCACGGTCGAGCCGGGGCTGCTCGCGGCCGGCCGCGACGCGCCGGTCAAGGCCGACAAGGACGGTGGCGCGCGATGACCGTCGCCGACCGCGGCATGGGCCTCGGCCTGCGCGCGCTGACCAGGATCGCCGGCTCGGACGT
>JAOPZD010000422.1 GCA_025964295.1 Conexibacter sp. | reverse complement strand
CCGCCAGCGCGCCGCGGTCGGCGAGCGCCGCCGCCACCGTCCGGGCGATGTCGGCCGGCGCCGTCCCGTCCGCCACCAGCTCGGGCGCCAGCGGCCCGAGCACCTCGCCGTTGGCGCCCGCGGGCGTGGCCACCGCCGGCGTCCCGCAGGCCAGCGCCTCGGCGGTGGTCAGGCCGAAGCCCTCGAGCTCCTGCGTCGGGATGACCACCAGGTCGGCGGCGCGGTACCAGCCCAGCAGGTCGTCGTCGCTGACGCGACCGGCCAGCAGGACCCGCTCGCCGAGCCCCAGCGCCGCGATCCGCCCGGCGATCGCGTTGCGCAGGGCGCCCGCGCCCGCGATGACCAGCCGCGCCGCCGGAACCCGCTCCAGGATCGCCGGCATGGCCTCCACGAGCTCGCCGACGCCCGTCCGGGGGACCAGGCGCCGCGCGGTGAACAGCAGCGGCCCGTCGCCCGCGGCCCACGGGTGCTCGACCGCCGGGCCGTCGGGCGTGAAGTGCGTGGTGTCGATCCCGCCCGGGAGCTGCACGACGCGCGCCGCGGCCGCCGCGTCGAGCCGGCCCACCTCGTCGCGCATGAACGCGCTCAGCGTCACGATCCGCACCGCGCGGCGCACCATCGCCGCCTCCGCGCGCCGCGACGCGCCGACCAGCCCGACCTCCAGCGGCCGCGGCAGCGCGTAGGAGCCCTGGCGCTCGCCCGCGATCTCCCGGTAGACCGGCGCGTGGAAGGTGTGGAGGAACGGCCGCCCGCGCCGCAGCAGCAGCGGGAAGGCCTGCAGCGGGAAGTGCGTGTGGATCACGTGGTCGGGATGCGCGGCGACCGCGGCGAGCGTCGCCCGCGCCGCCGCGACGGGGTAGGTCATGGCGTACATCCTGCTCGCCTTCGACGGCCCGGCGAAGCGCTCGATGCGCACGCCGTCGGGCGCGGTCTCGCGCAGCGGCAGGTCCGGGTCCTTGCGGCGCGCCACGACGGTCACGTCGGCGCCCGCGCGCACCAGCGCGGAGGCCAGCTCGCGGACGTAGCGCTGCAGGCCGCCCAGGTGGTCGGGCGTGATGCCGTTGCTGAGCAGCAGGACCTTGGTCATCGGCCCGGCATGCTGACGGGTGGCGTCAGAACGACGTGCTGCGGGTCACGCGGGCACCGCCGCGGAACCGGCCCCGGCGGGGCGCGGACGGCGCGGCGTCGCCGAGCTGCATGCGGGCGATGCAGTCCTCGTAGAAGTCCACCGTGTTGGCGACCATGTCGTCGACCTGGAAGACGTCGTGCGCCCGCTGGCGCGAGGCGTGGCTGGCGTCCAGGCGGCGCCGGTCGTCGGTCAGCAGCGCGATCAGCGCCTGGGCGAGCCCGTCGACCTCCTTGGGCTCGACCAGGATGCCGGTCTGCGGCGTGACGATCTCGTTCATCCCGTCGACCGCCGAGGCGATCTGCGGCACGCCGCAGGCGAGCGCCTCGAGCGCCCCGATCGGCATGGCCTCCCACGCCGACGGCAGGACGTAGACGTCGAGCGCCCGCAGGAACTGGGTGCTCGGCGGGGTGAAGTCGAAGAACTCGACCGCGCCGCGCTCGGTCAGCCCCAGCCGCGCCGCCTGCTCGCGCAGGGCCTGCTCCAGCGGGCCGTTGCCGACGATCGCGAAGCGGGCGTTGGGCACGCGCTCGAGCACCGCGGGGACCGCGTCGAGCAGGACGTCGAGGCGCTTCTGCTCGCGCAGGACGGTGACCGCGCCGACGAGCAGGCCGTCGCCGCGAAAGCGGACCAGCTCCTCGCTGGGGCCGGCGCCGGCCGCGCAGGAGACGCCGTGGCGGATGTGGCGGATGACCTCCGGCCGGGCGATGCGACGCTCGATGGCCAGGCGGCGCTCGGCGTCGGAGACGCACAGCAGCCCACCAGTGCGGCGCCCCAACCACCGCTCGAGGCCCAGCGAGAACAGCTTGCGCTTGGTGGAGACGTCGCCGACGAAGCCGAAGCAGTGAGGGCTGTAGACGGCGGTGACGCCGGTCTGCGCGGCGGCCAGGCGGCCCAGGAACCCGGCCTTGGAGGCGTGGCTGTGGACGACGTCGAAGCGGCGCTCGGTCAGCAGCTCCTTGATCTGGCGCAGCGCTGCCATGTCCTCGCGCGGACGTCCGTAGCCGCGCCGCAGCGCGTCGATCGTCACGTACTCCAGGCCCTCGGCCTCGAGCCGCTCGCGGATATTGCTGACCTCCGGGCCGGCGATGACGACGTCCCACTTCTGGGAGCGCATGCGCAGCGCGAGCTGCAGCACGTTCTCGGTCACGCCACCGTCCGGCGGCTCGAAGAGCAGCAGGGCGGTCCTGGTGCTCGCGCCGGAAGGCGCGCCGGTTCGGGGCGGCGAGGAGATGACGGAGGTCACGGAAGGGAACGTGTTCGACGGGCGAAGAGCGAGGGCACGACCCTCGACAAGCGAGACGCACAACTGTTGAGCAGCGGCACCCATGGGCACGGCTTGGGCTCCCTACGCCACTTCACTGTAGGGAGATCCTCAGGGAACGTCCATGGCCGGGCCGGGCAACGGCCGTCGACCATATGTCCAAAGCACCCGCCCATCCCTCATCAACCGTCTAGGAGGCTCGGGGCACTACGATCCTCGCATGGCCAACCGCATCTCCATCGGCTTCCAGGCGAGCCCCCCGCTCTCGGCGCGCGTCAGCGACGAGCAGCTGGCCGCGTTGCAGGACGCCCTCGGTGGCGAGGGCTGGCACCAGGTCGAGGCAGAAGACGGCGCGCTGCGCCTGAACCTCTCCGCCGTCCTGTGGCTGCGCGTCGACAAGGACGAGCAGCGCGTCGGGTTCGGCATCGGCTCCTAGCCCGGCAGACGGTCGAACAGCGCTCCGGCGTTCTCCGACCAGTGGGCCATGGGAGGTCCGGCGTCGGCTTGCTCCACTAGGTGCCCGTGACCTCCAGGTCTGGACACATGACCGAGTGCAGCAGACACCAGGATCCTGGTCAGATGACCAGGTCGCGCAGCACGCCCGTGGGCACACGGGCTTTAACGTGACGGTCCAGGAGACGGTTGGTCAGCCGTCGACGCTCGAACGTCTCGCCCGCTTTCGTCGCCGCAGCACGGCCGACCAAGACCCCCTGAAGGAGGAAGGACCCTCGATGGAGGCCCACAGCGCCGCACTCGTCATCGCGCACGACCATGGAGTCCATGGCGGTGCGATCGACGTGCCGCGCACGCCGCACCGGACCACCGGGGTGGGCCGCGGCACGCTGATGCGCCGGCTGCTGCTGGGCTCCGACCTCGTCGGGCTCTCGGCCGCCGCGCTCGTGGTGATCGCCGCGGGGCTCACGGCCGGCGTCGCGTTGTGGATGGCCTTGGTGCAGGTCGCGATCGCGGTCGGCGTGATCGCCGTCTCGGGCCTCTACGGCCGCGACGAGGTCCAGATCGACCGCCAGACCGCCGACGACCTGCCCAGCCTCGGGCAGGCCATCACCTGCGCGGCCTTCGGGCAGCTCGCCGTCGCCGTCGTGGCCGGCGGGTCCCAGGACACGCTGCGCAGCGTCGTCGCGATCTGGGCCGCCATGGTCGTCCTGGTGCCCTGCTGCCGCGCCGTCGCCCGCGCGGCCGCCCGCCGCCACCCGGCCTACCAGCAGGTCACGCTCGTGCTCGGCGCGGGCGAGGTCGGCCAGCTGATCGCCCGCAAGCTGAAGTCCCATCCCGAGTACGGCCTGCGCTTCGTCGGGTTCGTGGACGCCAACCCGCGGGCCCTGGACCTCGACGTCGACGCGCCGGTGCACGGCGGCGTCGACGCGCTCGACGAGGTCGTCGACCTGCTGCACGTCGACCGCGTCATCGTCGCCTTCTCCGAGGATGCGCACGACGACACGCTCGAGGCGCTGGACGGCCTGCGCCGCCGCGGCGTCCGCGTCGACCTGGTGCCGCGCCTGTTCGAGGCGGTCGGGCCGCGCTTCGCCGTCAGCCACCTCGAGGGCATGCCGCTGATGACGCTGCGCTCGCGGGAGCCCGCGCGCGCCTCGCTGGTCGCCAAGCGGATGCTCGACGTCCTCGGCGCGGGCCTCGCGCTGCTGGTCGCCGCGCCGGTGCTCGCCGCGATCGCGCTGCTCGTGCGCTGCGACTCCTCCGGGCCGATCCTCTACCGCGGCCGCCGCGTCGGCGCCGACGGCGAGGTCTTCGAGCAGCTGAAGTTCCGGACGATGCACACCGAGTGGTGCGCGCCCCGCGGCGCCGACCACCGCTTCGAGCGCTACCTGTCCGACCTCGGGCTCGCCGACGAGTTCGCCCGGACCCAGAAGCTGCGCGACGACCCGCGCGTCACCCGCGTGGGCCGGATCCTGCGCCGCACCTCGCTGGACGAGCTGCCCCAGCTGTGGAACGTCCTGCGCGGCGACCTCGCGCTCGTCGGCCCGCGGCCGATCACCGAGGCCGAGCGGCTGTCGCGCTACTTCGACGCGCGCCGCGACCGCTCGCTGGTCGGCTACTGGGACTGCCCGGGCCTGCGGCCGGGGCTGACTGGCTGGTGGCAGGTCAACGGCCGCTCGAGCATGAGCTTCGAGGAGCGCATCCGCCTGGACACCGCGTACCTGACGAGCTGGTCGCTGATGCTCGACCTGCACATCCTCGCCAAGACGCTGCGGACGCTCGTCTCGACCGACGGCGCGTACTGACGCCGCCGGCCGGACGAGCGCCGGCCGCTACTTGACGGTCTTGAAGGCGACCTCGCCGATGAACGTGCCGAGCACGACGCCGGTGCTCTTGCGCCCGACGACGAGGAGCTCGACCTTGCCGGTGCTCAGGCACCACTGACCGGCCGTGTGCCCGGCGCCGATGCCCGGCTTGATCCGGACCTTGACGACGCGGCCCTTCTGGGGCGCGTAGACGCGGACGGCGGAGCTGACGCCGCAGTCGCCGGTCTGCTGGCGGGCGAGGACCTGGTAGGTCTGCGTCGGCTTGAGCTTGCGATCGGTGCGGAAGCGCACGGTGATGGCCTGCCCGAGCTTCGGCTTGCGCGGCGTCATCGTGACGTTGACCGGCAGGGTGGTGGCCTTGCCGTTGCCCGCCGTCTTGTCGGCCGCGATCTTGGTGACCTTGCCGTTGGCGTAGCGGAACGGCAGCTTGGCCACGACGCGCTTGCCGGCCGGCGTCGTCAGCGTCACGCGGCCGGTGCCCTGGCCGACGAGCCCGGCCTTGCTCGCGCTGAACGTCTCGAGGACGGTCGGCGGCGCCGCGAAGCGGTACCCATAACCCCAGACCGTGCCGCGCTGGGAGACCTTCGAGTACTTCCACGTCGACGGCGCCGACGTGACGGGCGCGAACGGGTTCCAGGCCAGCATCCGCGTGAAGCTCTCGCGGAAGTTGGGGAACGTGTGGATGCCGGTGTGCTGCTCGTAGCGGACGTCGACCTTCGCCTTGCGCGCGGCGGCGACGAAGTCCTTGGTCTGCGCGATGGCGACCAGCTCGACGAGCCGCGCCTGCCCGAAGTCGGTGTCCGACGGGCCGTAGGGCGACAGGTTGCCGACCTCGGCCAGGACCCGCGTCGAGCGCAGGTTGTCGATCAGCTCGGTCGGGTTGTGGCCCGAGGCGTAGAAGCCGTTCGGCGGGCCCCAGATCATCTTGTAGAAGTTGAAGCCGATCTGGACCTCGGGCCGCTTGACGTTGAGCATGCCCGAGAACGAGGCGGCGCTGCCGAAGTACTCCGGCTTCTGGGAGGCCAGGAAGAGCGCGCCGAAGCCGCCCATCGAGGTGCCGGCGATCGCGTGCGACGCGCGGTCCGGGCAGACCGGGACGCGGCTCTGCACGGTCGGCATGAGCTCCTCGAAGAACCACCGCTCCCACGCGGGCGAGCGCTTGCCGTTGGCATACCAGTTGGTGAACTGGCCGTCGCCGCCGCCGGGGATCACGACGATGGCCTTCATCTGCTTCATGAGGTCGACCGACCCGAGCCACTCGGTCGGCGTGCCCGAGCCGTGCAGGAGGTAGAGCACCGGCCAGCAGTGCGACGGCGTGTAGCCGTCGGGCAGCACGACCCACGTGCGCAGCCCGGTCGGGCCGGAGGTCGCGGCCAGCGAGGGCGAGAGGTTGAACACGGCGTCGGTGGGCGAGACGAACTTGCTCGGGAGGTCCCAGGACTGGACCTGCTGGTCCGCGTGGGCCGCCGGCGGCCTCGAGCCCAGCGCGAGGAGCGCGAGCAGGACGGCGGCCGCGACCAGCAGCGCGCGTGCGGGGAGGAGGTGACGTGATGAGGGCATCGGCTCGTGCATCGGCAGGGGACAGTACGGAGTTGAACGGCGGCGTCAGATCACCCGCCGGACGGCAGGGATCTCCCCCGGTGGTACGTCCGCGTGCCGTCTACATTCGAGCGACAGGGATCCGTGCGGGGATCCCCAGGACTTGATGAAAGGGCCAACGGTGGCCGACCCCAACTGGGTGTTCGTGGAGCGGTTTCGCGGACGCATGCGGCGCGTGACGCTGCTGGACGAGCAGTTCCAGGTCATCGCGACCCACGATCGCGGCATCGGCCCCGCCGACGCCGAGTCCGACGACTGCCAGCTGCTGCGGGCCGTCGAGCTGCAGCGCCTGGCCGAGCTCTCGGCCTGAGCGCCGCCGCGCCCCGGCGCGCGGCGCCCGCACCGGGCGACGGACTACCGTTGCCCGTTCAATGGACGCCGCCACCGCCACGCCGCCCCGGCC
>JAOPZD010000524.1 GCA_025964295.1 Conexibacter sp. | reverse complement strand
GATCGTCGACCCCGTGCTGTCCAGCCCCGGATCGGTCTCCTCCCCCGCCAGGCGCCCGGCGGTCTGGATCATGTCGTCGTCCAGCGGCGTTCCGGTCAGCGGCACGAGGATCGAGCCGTACTCGAGCTCCTCGCGCTCCATCTTCAGCGCCGCCTCGGGCACCTGGACGCGCTTGAGGATCGACTTGCCCTGCGTGCGCCGGTAGCTGACGTAGGTCACCAGCCCGAAGGCCATCCAGCCGAAGCCGACGTAGCGGGCACCCGCGTGGGTCACCACGACGCTGACCCACGCCGCGGCCGACAGCAGCGCGCCGAGGACCGCCGGCAGCGGGAGCGAGCCGCCCCGGAAGCGCACCGACAGCGGCACGCTGTAGAACCGCTCGCGGTCGGGCTCGCGGTAGCGCAGCGAGATGATCGACAGGTGGGCGATCGTCAGCCCCAGCAGCGCGCCGAACGCGTAGATGCCGACGAGGAAGTCGAGGTCCTCGGGGACGACGAGCGCGCCCGCGATCACCGCGGCGATGATGATCAGGACGAACGGCGTCGAGCGCGTCGGGTGCAGCCGCCCCAGCGCGCTGGGGATCTGGCGGTTGCGCGACAGCGAGTAGGCCAGCCGCGACAGCCCGAGCATCGCGGAGTTCGCCGCGGCGATCAGCGTCGCGGTCGCCGCGATCGCGATCGCGTACTTGAAGACGTCCGACAGCCACTGGGTGTCGAACGCCTCGGCGATCCCCAGCACCGGCGCGTCGAGGTAGTGCCGGCTCAGCCCCGTCGCGTTGCCCGTCACCGGGAACGCCGTCATCGCCACCAGGCCGATCCCGACGTAGACCACCATCACGACGAGCGTCGCGCTGCCGATCAGGCGCTTCAGCGACGCGCGGCTGGCGGTCACCTCGCCCGACAGCCCGGCCGCCGACTCCAGCCCGGTGAACACGACCGTCGCCACGCCGAGCGCGAAGATCACGTCGTTCCACTGCGGCGTCTGGCCCAGGTGGATTGGGTCGACCAGCTCGTCGTAGTTGAAGAACGTGGCCAGCCCGATGACGATCAGCAGCAGCTGCAGCCCGATGTCGGCGATGACCAGCGCGCTGATGCGGTTGACGCGCGTCTTGGAGAAGCCGCGGATGTTGCGCGCCGCGACGTAGAGCACGATCCCCAGCGCGAGGATGACCTCGGTCCCGCCGTCGCCGAGCTTGCCCCAGAACGCCGCCAGGTAGTTCGTCGCCGAGAACGCGGTGACCGCGATCAGGATGATGTAGTCGAGCAGGATCGCCCAGCCGGCGATGAAGCTGACCAGCTCGTTGAAGCCGTAGCGGGCGAAGACCGTCGAGCCCGCGCGCTCCGGGTGCAGCGACGCGCCCTCGACGTAGGTCATCGCCGCCAGCGCGAAGAACAGCGCGGCGACGAGGAAGACGGCCGGCGTCAGCCCGAGCGCGTGGTCGGCGACGACGCCGAGCGAGAAGTAGATCGACGACGCGACCGCCGTGTAGACGATCGCGAACAGCGCGGGCTGGCCGAGGCCGCGGCCGAGCACGAGCGCCTCAGCGCTCCCCGGCCCCGCGCGCCAGCCGCGCGTTGACGTACAGCCGTCCCACGCCCGCCGCGATGAACAGCACGCCGAGCAGAAGCCCCAGCGCCAGGGCGCCGCCGCCGGCGGCGAACGTGCGGACGATCAGCGCCACGCCGAGCACGACCAGGATCCACGACATCAAGCCGGTCGTCTGGCGGTGCAGGTCGCGTCCGCTCGGGGGCTCGGGCATCTCCGCCACAGGCTACGCGCCGAGCACCGTGATCGGCCGCGTCTTGGCGGGCGCGCCCGACGGGTCGGACTGGATGATCACGCGACAGGGCCGCTCGGCCAGCACGGTCTCCAGCGTCTTGCCGAACAGCGTCGCGCCGGTCCGCGGCGGCAGCGGCGCGACGACGGCCTGTGCGCGCAGCTCGCGCGCCTCGTGGACGATCATCCGCCCCGCGCCGCCCGCGCGGACCTTCTCGACGTGGCCGGTCACGCGCCGGCCGCCCTGCAGCCGCGCCTGCTCGATGATCGTCTCGGCCGCCTGCTCGGCCTCCGGCAGCGACGCGTTGATCGGCGAGGACTGCGGCACCGCGATGTAGACGAGCACGTGGATCCCGCGCCGGCGCCGCGCCGCGAGCTTGGCCGCCGTCGCCACGGTGCCCTTGGAGTAGGGCTGGGAGGCGTCGAGCACGACGAGGACCGACTCGTACTCGGCCTCGTGCTCGAGGACCGGCCGCTGCACCGCGACCTTCGCCGTCGTCGTCAGGTCCAGGCCCTGGCGGTGGCGGTAGATCGGGTAGATGCAGACGCCGAGCGTCAGCCAGCCCAGGCCGGCCAGCGCGACGTCGACGTGCAGCGCGGTGACGACCAGGAAGGCCAGCAGCGTGAAGAGGCCGCCGAAGACCGCGAACAGCGGGATCGAGCGCCCGCCGCTGAGCTCGATGTTGCCGGGCCCGCGCCACGGCCTGCGCGCGTCGGGCTCCGACAGCCGCAGCTTGACCACCGCGAGGTGCGCGATGGTGAACGACAGCATCGCGCCGAAGGCGTAGATGTTGCCCAGGAACTCGGCCTTGCCCGGGATCACCGCCACGCAGGCGATCGCGCCGAAGATGACGATCCCGATGTACGGGGTGCCGTACTTCGGATGCAGCTGGCGCAGCCGGTCGGGCACCTGGCGGTGGATGCCCATCGAGTAGACCAGCCGCGAGACCCCGATGATCCCCGCGTTGGAGGCGATGAACAGGATCGTCGCGGCGAGGACGCCGACGTACAGCTCGGCCGGGCCCTGCAAGAACCCCAGGTTGAAGTGCTTGACGACGCCGAGCACCGGGTCGCCGGCGAAGCCGCCCTGGCTCTCGGGCAGGCCGAGCTGCGTCACGTAGGAGCCGTCGGGCTGGCGCGTGACCGGCAGCGCCGACAGCGCGACCATCGGCAGCAGCGCGTAGATCGCGAACACCGCGATGACCACCCGGCTGATCGCCGCTGGGATCGTCTTCTCCTCGTCCTTGGCCTCCTCGGCCATGTTCGAGATCGTCTCGATGCCGGTGTAGGCGATCATGCCGACCGGGATCGCGATGAAGAAGTCCTTCCACGTCGGCGCGATGCCGAAGTGCACGTTGTCGATCAGCACGTTGGGGCTGAAGACGAGGAAGATGCCGACGGCCACCAGCAGCAGCTGGGTCATGAAGTCGACGACGGCCAGGCCGATGTTGACGCCCGCCGACTCCTTGACGCCGCGAACGTTGACCGCCGACAGGAAGATGATCACGCCGATCGCGAAGATCACGTCGCCGGGGCTGTGGCGCAGCTGGTCCCAGAACAGCCCGCCGAGGTAGTGCGGCACGAAGAACGCCGAGATGGCGATCGTGATGACGTAGTTGAGCATCTGCGCCCACGCGGCGAAGAAGCTCCAGAACTCGTTGAACGCGTGGCGCGCGAAGGACGACGAGCCGCCGGCCTCGGGGTACATCGCCGTCGCCTCGGCGTACGTGGAGGCCGTCAGGTAGAAGATGAAGCCCGTGATGACGAACACCACGGGCGTGAGGCCGAGCGCGAAGCTCGCCACGAGGCCCAGCGCGTAGTAGATCGACGAGCCGACGTTGCCGTAGGCGGTCGAGAAGAGCGCGTTGACCCCGAGGACGCGCTGCAGGCCATGAAGTCGGCGTTCGGCCATCGAGCGCTGCGGAGTGTAGGCCCGCAGACGGTCGGGAGCGCCGCCGGGTCCGCCCCGGCCCCGCGGCGGCTGATAGAACCGCGCCGGTGCCCTCGCTCCTGCTCGGCCCGCTGCTGCGCCACGTCGGCGAGACCGACGCGACCGTCTGGGTCGAGACCGACGCCCGCTGCGAGGTCCGCGTGCTCGGCGCGGTCGAGCCGACGTTCGCGGTCGGCGGCCACCACTACGCGCTGCTGACGCTCGAGGGCCTGGAGCCCGGGGCGTGCATCGACTACGCCGTCGAGCTCGACGGCGAGCGGGTCTGGCCGCAGGGCGACGAGCCCGGCGGCGTCATCCGCACGCGCCGGCCCGGCGACGGCCTGCGGCTGGCCTTCGGCTCCTGTCGCGTCTCGCTGCCCCACCACCCGCCCTACGCGCTGACCAAGGACGCCGACGAGCGCGGCCGCGAGGTCGACGCGCTCGCGGCGCTCTGGCACCGCATGGCCGGCCAGGACGCCGAGGCGTGGCCCGACGCGCTGCTGCTCGTCGGCGACCAGGTCTACGCCGACGAGGTCTCGCCCGCGATCCGCGAGCGCATCGCGCGGCGCCGGTCGCTCGACGAGGGCGCCGGCGAGGAGGTCGCCGACTTCGAGGAGTACACGTGGCTCTACCACGAGGCCTGGGGCGACCCGGCGCTGCGGCGCCTGCTCGCCGTCCTGCCCTCGGCGATGGTCTTCGACGACCACGACGTCCACGACGACTGGAACACGTCGGGCGCGTGGGAGCGCAAGATGCGCGCGACCGACTGGTGGGAGGAGCGCATCATCGGCGCCTACGTCTCCTACTGGATCTACCAGCACCTCGGCAACCTCTCCCCCGCCGAGCTGGCCGAGCACGAGCTCTTCCAGCAGGTCCGCGGCAGCGCGCAGGACGCCGAGCCGCTGCTGCGCCGATGGGCGCGCGAGGCCCGCGACGAGATCGCCGGCACGCGCTGGAGCTTCACCCGCGACTTCGGCGCCACGCGGCTGGTGGTCCTCGACACGCGGGCCGGCCGCGTCGTCGGCGACGACGCCCAGCGCCAGATGCTCTCCGACGAGCAGTGGGACTGGATCGACGACCAGCTCACCGGCGACGTCGACCACCTGCTGATCGCCTCGACGCTCCCCGTGCTGCTCTCGCCCGGCCTGCACGCGCTGGAGGGCTGGAACGAGGCGGTCTGCGCGGGCGCCTGGGGCCGCCTGGCGGCGCGCGCCGGCGAGGC
>JAOPZD010000400.1 GCA_025964295.1 Conexibacter sp. | reverse complement strand
CGCGCGGATCGGCGGCGACGAGCTGGCGCTGCTGATGCCCGGCGTCGGCGGCGAGGAGGCCCACGCGGCCGCCGAGCGCGTCCGCCGCGCCGTCGCCGCGGCGCCGTTCCCGGACGCCGGGCGGATGACGCTCAGCGCCGGCGTCTGCGACCTCTCGCAGACCGACGAGCCCGAGGAGCTGCTGCGGCTCGCCGACGGCGCGCTGTACTGGGCCAAGGCCCACGGCCGCGACGCCTGCATCCGCTACAGCCCGCAGGTCGTCGAGGAGCTGTCGGCCACCGAGCGCGCCGACCGCCTCGAGCACGCCCGCGCGCTGGCCGCGCTCGGCGCGCTGGCCAAGGCGATCGACGCCAAGGACCCGGCGACGATCCGCCACTCCGAGCGCGTCGCCGCGCTGGCCTGCGAGCTGGCCACCGAGACCGGCTGGAGCGCGGCCGACGTCGCGCGCCTGCACGACGCCGCCGTCGTCCACGACGTCGGCAAGATCGGCGTCCCCGACGCCGTGCTGAGCAAGCCCACGCGGCTGACCGACGCCGAGTACGACGTCATCAAGCGCCACGCCGACCTCGGCGCCCGCATCGTCGCCGGCATGCTCGACCGCGAGCAGGTGGCCTGGGTCCGCGGCCACCACGAGCGCCACGACGGCCGCGGCTACCCCGACGGCCTCGCCGGCGACGTCATCGACGAGGGCGCGCGCCTGCTCGCGCTGGCCGACGCGTGGGACGCGATGACCGGCGCCCGGATCTACAGCGCCGCGATGTCGGAGGCCGACGCGCTCGCCGAGGTCCGCCGCAACGACGGCCTGCAGTTCCACCCCGACGCGGTCGCCGCCCTGGAGCGCGTCGCGGCGCGCGGCGCGCTGAGCGCCTCGCCCGAGCCCGTGGTCCTCATCTAGTTGGCGGGGTCTGCCGTGTCGGCCGCGGCCCGGCGGCGGCGCTCGTCGGCCTCGCGCAGCATGCGGCGCAGGCCGAAGAAGTAGTCGATGCCCGAGATGACGGTGACCGCGACCGCGACATAGACGAGCAGGTCCACCCACAGCGGCGTCGGGTCGAAGGCGATCAGGAAGAAGATCGCCGCGACCTGCACGATCGTCTTGAGCTTGCCCCAGCCCGCGGCGGGGATGATCACGCCCTGCGCGGTGGCCGCCATGCGGGTGACGGTGACCGCCAGCTCGCGCGTGACGATGACCATCGCGATCCACGCCTCCAGGCGGCCGAGCGAGACGAGCGCGAAGAGCGCCGCGATGACCAGCAGCTTGTCGGCGATCGGGTCCATCAGCTTGCCGAACGAGGTGATGGAGTTGCGGGCGCGGGCCAGGTAGCCGTCCAGCGCGTCCGTGAACGACGCGGCGGCGAAGACGATCGCGGCGAGCACGTCGTTGCCCGTCTCCCCGAGCAGGGCGACGACGAGGACCGGGACGAGCAGGATCCGCACGACGGTCAGGACGTTCGGGAGGTTCAGGGGCAGCACGCTGTAGCGCCCATCCTAAGCCTCAGGGGACGGCGGCACCGCACGTGACGCGCCGACGCTCGCCGCCACGACGAGCGCGATCGCCACGAGGTCGCGCGCGCTCAGCGACTGGCCAAGGACGATCAGGCCGGCCAGCGCCGCGACCGCGGGCTCCAGGCTCATCAGGACGCCGAAGACGTTGGCGGGCAGCCGCCGCAGCGCCTCGGTCTCCAGGCTGTAGGGGATGACGCTGGAGGCCAGCGCGACGCACGCGCCGAGCGCCAGCCACTGCGGCTCCAGCAGCGCCGTGCCCGCCTGCGCGATGCCCGGCACGAGCGGCACGAGCGCGGCGACGACCATCGCCAGCGCGAGCCCCTGGCTGCCCTGGAAGACGCTCGTCGCGCGCTGGGCGATCAGGATGTAGGCCGCCCAGCAGCCCGCCGCGGCGAGGATCAGGAGCAACCCCACCGTGTCGATCCCGGCGCCGAACGGGTTGGACAGCAGCAGGATCCCGAGCGCCGCCAGCCCGGCCCAGACGAGGTCCAGGCGCCGGCGCGACGTGGCCACCGCGACGCCCAGCGGCCCGGCGAACTCGATCGTCACCGCGACGCCGAGCGGGATCCGGTCCAGCGCCTCGTAGAAGAACAGGTTCATCCCGCCGAGCGTCAGGCCGAACAGCGCGACGAGGCGCAGGTCGCGCGCCGGGCGCCCGCGGACGCCGGGCCGGAACAGCGCGACGAGGATGATCGCCGCGAACCCGAGCCGCAGCGCCGAGACGCCGGCCGGGCCGAGGTCGTCGAACATCGTCGCGGCGAGGGCCGCGCCGAACTGGATCGAGGTCACCCCGCAGAGGACGAGCCCGATCGGGGGCATGCGATCGAGGCCGGGGAGACCCTGCGCGGGGCCCGCTGCGCTCGCCGGCTCCACGGCGGGCACGGTACCCGTCGGCCCCGCCGATCGACCACGCGCGACGTCCTACCGTGGGGCCATGACCCTCCCCACCCGCACCCTCGGACCGCTGACCGTGTCCGCCCTCGGCCTCGGCTGCATGGGCATGAGCGACTTCTACGGCGGGCGCGACGACGTCGAGTCGGTGGCGACGATCCACCGCGCGCTCGACCTCGGCGTGACGCTGCTGGACACCTCCGACGCCTACGGGCCGCACACGAACGAGGAGCTCGTCGGCCAGGCGATCGCCGACCGCCGCGACCAGGTCGTCCTGGCGACGAAGTTCGGCATCGTCCGCGACCCCGACGACCCCGCCAAGCGTGGCGTCAACGGCCGGCCGGAGTACGTGCGCGCGTCGGCCGAGGGCTCGCTGCGGCGCCTGGGCCTCGACCACATCGACCTCTACTACCAGCACCGCGTCGACCCCGACACGCCGATCGAGGAGACCGTCGGCGCGATGGCCGAGCTGGTCGCCGAGGGCAAGGTCCGGGCGCTCGGGCTCAGCGAGGCGGGGCCGGAGACGATCCGCCGCGCGCACGCCGTGCACCCGATCGCGGCCGTCCAGAGCGAGTACTCGCTGTGGTCGCGCGACCTCGAGGACGGCGTCCTGCCGACGCTCAAGGAGCTCGGGATCGGCCTGGTCGCCTACTCGCCGCTGGGCCGCGGGTTCCTGACCGGCGCGATCCGCTCGATCGACGACCTCGACGAGGACGACTACCGCCGCCACTCGCCGCGCTTCCAGGGCGAGAACTTCGACAAGAACCTCGAGGTCGTCGCGATCGTCGAGCGCCTGGCCGCCGACAGGGGCGTCACGCCGGCGCAGCTCGGGCTGGCGTGGGTCCTGGCGCAGTGGGACGGGGTCGTGCCGATCCCGGGCACCAAGCGGCGCTCGCGCCTGGAGGAGAACGTCGGCGCGCTGGACGTGACGCTGACCGGCGCCGAGCAGGCGGAGATCGCCCAGGCGCTGCCGCAGGCCGCGGGCGACCGCTACCCCGAGGCGATGATGCGCCTGCTCGGGAAGTAGCCTCGCGCCGGTGATCGCCGCCGGCGAGGACTTCTCGGCCCTGCCCGCCGCCGTCGCCCGCGCGCTGGGCGAGGACGGCGGGCCGCGGTGCGTGGTGGTGGTGCTGCTCGACGCGTTCGGCTGGCGCTTCGCGCAGCGCCACGCCCAGCATCCGCTGCTGGCGCGCGCCGCGCGGGACGGGACGCTGGCGCCGCTGGCGTCGCAGTTCCCCTCGACCACGACCGCGCACGTGACGACGATGCACACCGGCCTGCCGGTCGGCGCCCACGGGCTCTACGAGTGGCGCGTGCTGGAGCCGTCGGCGGGGCGCGTGGTGGTCCCGTTCCTCGTGGGCCCCGAGGACGGCTACGACCCGCGCGGGCTGCTGCCCCAGGGACCGTCGTTCTACCAGCGGCTGGCCGCCCGCGGCATCGCGTCGCAGGTCTTCTCCCCGGCGCGCTTCTCGCCGTCGACCTACGACGGCGCCGCGGTCCGCGGCGCGCCGCTGCACCCATACGGCGAGCTGGCCGACGGCGCCCGGGCGCTGGCCGCCGCGGTCGCGGCCGCCGAGGAGAAGTTGTACGCCTACCTGTACTTCGACGGCATCGACGTCGCCGGGCACCGGCACGGCCCGTCGAGCCCGGAGTTCGACGACGCCGCGCTGCGCACGCTGGACGCCGTCTACACGGCCTTCTTCGGCCCCGAGGCGCCGGCGATCGACGACACGCTGCTCGTGCTGACCGCCGACCACGGCCAGGTCGACGTCTCACCCGACCGCGTCGACGACCTCGACGTGCTCGTGCCGGACCTCGAGTCCCGCCTGACCCAGGCCCCCGCCGGCTCCGCGCGCGACGTCTTCCTGCACGTCGCCGCCGACCGCGTCGCGGAGACCATCGCCGACCTCGCCGCCGCGCTGGAGGACCGCGCGACCGTCCACGCCGTCGCCGACCTCGTCGCCGCAGGCGCCTTCGGCACCGCCGGCCCGCGCCTGCGCGAACGGCTCGCGACGGTCTGCGTCCTGCCGTCACCCGGCCGCATGGCCTGGCTCACGACCCACGCCGACGTCGAGCGCGCCTTCCGCGGCCACCACGGCGGACGCACGCCGGACGAGGCGACGACCTTCCTGGCCACGCTCCCGATGGGCTAGCTGGATCGAAGACCCGAAAAGGCCACGACGACCCCGCATTTCGCGGCCAGGTCGATGAACTGCTGCTGGACTCGGTAAGCCATCGGCTCCGTGTGAACCGTGTAGGTGTCGCCGTCCTGGACGATGCCGTCGCAGACGATTTGGTAGCCGCCGAGCAATGCCAGCGCACGCCGAACGAAGTCGTTTCCGGCAAGGTTGCCGCCAAGCACGACAGGGGACTCGCGCCGGATGAGCTGGATCTCGTCCAGGATCAACTTGAGCGCCGCTCCTTGGCCGTCGTCCGAAACGGCGTTGATCGCGTCGGTGCCGCGCTGGGTCAACCCGAAATGGCTCCACAGCGCGTTGCGACCGTCAGCGCGGTCGGCCGCGGCGGCGAGGTGCTTCGCAAGCCGGTCGATCTCCGGCCGCAGCTCCCACGCCGACATGGTGGAGGCGTACTGATGGCAGTTGATTCCACCAATGTCGAACGGCAGCCTGGTGTACTCGTCGCGGATCAGGCAGATCGGCCGGTCGAGGGCGGTCCGGATGCCGAACTCGAAGAAGACGTTGGCGTTCAGCGCCGAGATGTCGCAGAGGACCATATCCGCGGTTTCGAGGTTGCGCACGATCTCGGCATGGATGAGATCGGCTCCCTCCGCGATCGGCTTCTTCGCCGTGAAGCCCGCCTTCTCGATCGCGGGGACGAGGAGGTGGTCAAGGGACGTGCGAAAAATGCTGTAGGTCGCCGCCGTACCGCTCCACCGTCTCCGGCGGCGTCGTCAGCGGCATGATCACGAAGCACTCAGGCATGGTCGACGCGGCAACCTACCGGCCGCGTCAGACCCGGGCAGACGACGCCACCCCCGGCGCTCGTCGCCGAGTGGCGCCTGAACTCGCCACTCGGCGACGACCACCGGAGGTGGCGGTCAAGACCTTTTTAGCGCGCCACCGCGACGGGGAACGGCCGGAAGCCCGGATGACGTCCGGAGTCGACCACGAGCATGTCCACGCGACACGAGGCGCGCCAGCGGAGCTCGCGGGCCAGCGAGGTCCATCCCGCCGGCACCACGATCAGCTCCGCGTCGTGCTCGCTGGCGACCGCACACAGGGCAGCGACCAGCCCGCACCGGCGGACGTGGCCGTTGACCGTCAGGCCCGCGGCGCTCAGCGCGCCCTGGACGTCCGCCAGGACGGCGTCCACCTCGGCCCGGCGACCCAGCGTCCTTGCCAGCTCCTGTGCGCGGGCGCCCGGCGGCTCCCATGCCGCCACGACGTGAACGGTGCCGCGACGCGCCTCGGCCACCGCACCGGCGTACCAGGCTGCCGCCTCGGCGGCGGGTGAGCCGTCGGCAGGTACGACGATGTTCGTGGTCATGATGGCGGTCTCCAGCATCGGTCATTCGGCTCCGTGCACGACCAAGGCGTTCACATCGACGGAACGGCGTTCACACGCTCGGCGAACGACGCGGCCCGGAGGACGGCCCCGGAGTCGACCACCGAGGGTTCTTGAGCGACGAACGGTTGTGTCCGGCCCGCCGGTCGACTAGGTTCGCGGCCCTCATGGGGATGAGCGAACGGCGGCGGGTGGCGATCCTGGGCGGCGGAGCGGGCAGTCTCGCGGCCGCCTTCGAGCTGACGGCGACGCCGGAGCTGCGCGAGCGCTACGACGTCACCGTCTACCAGCTGGGCTGGCGCCTGGGCGGCAAGGGCGCGAGCGGGCGGCGGAGCGTCGGCGGCGGGGCCGAGCGCATCGAGGAGCACGGCCTCCACGTCTGGTTCGGCTTCTACGAGAACGCCTTCGACGTGATCCGCCGCGTCTACGAGGAGCTCGACCGCCCCGCCGACGCGCCGCTGCGCACCTGGCGCGACGCGTTCCACCCGACCAACGAGGTCGTCCTCTGCGACGACACCGACGACGACCGCTGGATCCCGCGCCACTTCCACTTCCCCGAGAACGACGGCGTCCCCGGGATCGCCAGCGAGCCCCCCGGCCTGCACCAGCTGATGCACGACGCGATCCGCACGCTGCGCCTCGTCGAGCCGCCCGACCACGCGTCGGTGGCGATCAAGGCCCTCGACAAGGTCGTCGACGGCTTCCTGCTGGCGCTGGAGAAGCTCCTCGGCGGCGAGGACGGCGAGCTCGACCTCGGCGACGTCTTCGAGGCGTTCGTCCGGATCGCCGACCCGCTGCTGCACCTCGGCGGCGACGAGGCCGACGGCGAGGAGCCGATCGTCTGCCGCTTCCTGCGCCTGCTGCGCGACGCGGTCTGGAAGGTCACCAAGGGCGACCGCTACGCGATGACGCTGGACCTGACCTCGACGGTCTTTCGCGGCATCCTCGTCGACGGCCTCGACGACGTCGACAAGGGCGGCTTCGCCCAGGCCAACGGCGAGGAGCTGACCGCGTGGCTGGCCCGCCACGGCGCCAAGCCGCAGACCCTGGCCGGCTCGCCGATCCTGCGCGCCTTCTACCAGCTGTGCTTCGCCTACCGCGACGGCGATCGCGCGCAGCCGTGCCTGGCCGCCGGCAAGGCGCTGCAGGCGATGCTGCGGATGTGCCTCGGCTACCGCGGCGCGCTGATGTGGAAGATGCAGGCGGGGATGGGCGACGCCATCTTCGCCCCGATGTACGAGGCGCTGCGGGCGCGCGGCGTGCGCTTTGAGTTCTTCACCGAGGTGACCGACGTCGGCGTCGCGCCCGACGGCCGGCTCGTCGACCGGATCGCGATCCGCCGCCAGGCCCAGCTCGTCGGCGACGGCGAGTACCGGCCGCTGCGGCCC
>JAOPZD010000396.1 GCA_025964295.1 Conexibacter sp. | reverse complement strand
TCAAGGCCTGGCGGCGCGCGCGGCAGGCGCCCACCCGGCGCCTGGTCCTCGCGGTCGCCGCGACGCGTCCGGCGACGGCCGCGAGCAGGGTCACGGCGCGCCTGGCGCGTCCGGCCTGATCCACTTGTCCAGAAAACGGGGATTTGTGCCTCAACCGAACGCCGTCAGGGCCGATGATCAGGCACAGTGCAGCGGATGGAGCAGAGCGGTCCCAGCAGGCTGACGCGGGGCCTCGAGTCGATCATCGACGCGGCGGCGTCGATCCTCGCCGAAGGATCGCTGGAGGCGACGTTCGACGAGATGGCCCGCGCGCTGGAGACGATCGTCCCGTTCACGTCGCTGGCGGTCTACTCAACCCAGGAGTCCGCGCCGGTGCTGCTGCCGGTCTTCGCCGTCGGCCGCTACGTCGAGGAGACGCTGGCCGGGCGCCCGCCGCTGCAGGGCAGCATCGCCGGCCGCGTGGTCCTGACGCGGACGCTGGTGCACTACGAGGCGTCGGCGCCGCGCAACGCCGTCTACCAGGTGCCCGGCACGCCCGCCGACGACCCCGAGGCGCTGGTCTGCACGCCGCTGATCGCCGGCTCCCGCGTGCTCGGCACGCTCAACGTCTGGCGCGAGGGCCACCACGCGCAGTTCGCGCCCGAGGAGGTCGAGCTGATCCAGCGCTTCGCGACGCTGGCCGCGTTGGCCTATGACAACGCCAAGCAGCGCGAGCGGCTGAGCCTGCAGGCGCGGACCGACGAGCTGACCGGGCTGTTCAACCGCCGCCACTTCCACGAGCGGCTGGGCTCCGAGCTGGCGCGCACGCGACGCTCGGGCGAGCCGGTCGCGCTGCTGCTGCTCGACGTCGACGACTTCAAGGCCGTCAACGACGGCCACGGCCACCCGGTCGGCGACGGCGTCCTGCGCGCGTTCGCCGCGGTGCTGCGCGAGGAAGTGCGCGGCGCCGACGTCGTCTGCCGCACCGGCGGCGAGGAGTTCGCCGTGATCCTGCCGGGCGCCGACGCGGAGGAGGCGGTCGCGGCCGCCCACCGGATCGTCGACGCGGTCCGCGAGGCGCACCTCGGGCCCTCGGGCACGCTGACCGCGTCGGTCGGGCTGGCGTTCGCGCCGGACGAGGGCGACGCGGTCGCCGCGCTGTTCCGGGCCGCCGACGACCGGCTGCTGGCGGCCAAGGCGCAGGGCAAGGACCGGGCGGTCACCGGGCGCTAGCGGGGCCGCGCCGCGCCGGCGCGGCGCCGTCCCGGGACGGTGGACAGCGGCGCCATCGACCTGTAGGACTTCGATCGTGTCCTCGCTGCGCGATCCCAAACGGCTCAGCCTGCTCGCCGCGATCATGGGGTCGTTCGTGGTGGGCCTGGACGCGACGGTGGTCAACGTCGCGCTGCCCTCGATCTCGTCGGATCTCGGCGGTGGGCTGGCCGGGCAGCAGTGGGTGTCCAACGCCTACCTGCTCGCGCTCGGCTCGCTGATCCTGATCGGCGGCTCGCTGGGCGACCTGCTGGGGGAGCGGCGGGTGTTCGCGATCGGCGTCGCCGGCTTCGGCGCGGTGTCGCTGGTCTGCGCGCTGGCGCCGTCGATCGAGGTGCTGATCGCGGGCCGCGCGCTGCAGGGCGTCTTCGGCGCGCTGCTGACGCCGAGCGCGCTGGCGCTGATCGTCTCGACGTTCCCGGCGCAGGAGCGCGGCATGGCGATCGGGTCCTGGACGGCGTGGTCGGGGATCGCGATGGTCGTCGGACCGCTGTGCGGCGGGTACCTGATCGACGCGACGTCGTGGCGGTGGATCTTCGCGATCAACGTGCCGTTCGTGCTCGCCACGTTGATGCTCGTGGCGATCGCGGTGCCCAAGCGCGGGCGCGAGCTGCGCCGGGCGCCGATCGACTGGGTCGGCGCGCTGCTGTGCGCGCTCGGTCTGGCCGGCCCGGTGTTCGCCCTGATCCGCGAGCCGCTGCTGGGCTGGGGCTCGCCGGGGGTGGTCCTCCCGGCGGTGGCCGGGGTCGCGCTGCTGGCGACGTTCCTGTGGTGGGAGTCGCGGACGCCGGAGCCGATGCTGCCGCTCGGCCTGTTCCGGCGGCGCAACTTCGCGATCGGCAACGCGCAGACCTTCGCGATGTACGGCGGCCTGGGGATCACGTTCTTCTTCCTGGTGCTGTTCCTCCAGCAGGTCGCGGGCTACGACGCGCTGCAGGCCGGGCTGGCGACGCTGCCCTCGACGCTCGTGATGTTCGTGCTGTCCAAGCGCGCGGGCCGGCTGGCCGATCGCTTCGGGCCGCGGTGGTTCATGGGCTTCGGGCCGCTGGTGGCGGCGGCGGGGCTCGTGCTGATGCAGCGCATCGACGCGACGCCGGACTACTGGAAGGACGTCTTCCCGGCGTTGTTCGTGTTCTCGCTCGGCCTGTCGGCCACGGTCGCGCCGCTGACCGCGACGGTGCTGGCCGACGCCGACGAGCGCAACGCGGGGATCGCGTCGGGCGTCAACAACGCGGTCGCGCGCGTGGCGTCGCTGCTCGCCGTCGCCGCCTTGGGCGCGGTGGTCTCGGCGTCGTTCTCGTCCTCGATCGACACGACCCTGGACGGCCGGCCGCTGAGCCCGCAGTCGCGGGCGGCGGTCAAGGAGGCCAAGCGCCGGACGCTCGCGGCGGTCGACGTGTCCCAGCTCCCACCCGCCGAGCGCGCGCCGGTGGCCGCGGCGGTGCAGCGGGCCTCGGTCCACGCCTTCCACCTCGGCATGGGCCTCTCGGCGGCCCTCGTCGCGGCCGGCGGCCTGCTCGGCCTCGTCGGGATCGTCAACCCCCGGCGCAAGGTCCGCTCCGAGGACTGCGCGGGCGGGCAGCTGGTCGCGGCGCCGCTGGACTCGGTGCGGCTGCCGGAGCCGGCGTAGCCGCGCGAAAGGCGCGAGGGCCCGGCGCAACC
>JAOPZD010000515.1 GCA_025964295.1 Conexibacter sp. | reverse complement strand
GTCGTCGCCGGATCGCGCGGGGGCGGCCGGCGGCTCGGTCGGCGTCCCGCCGTCGCCGGTGCGCGCCACGCGGGCCACGCCCCAGGCCAGCGAGGCCATGAAGATCAGCGAGAGGAGCAGGACGATCAGGCACGCCGTGGTCCACAGCCAGCTCGGGATGTCCGTCTTGCGCTCGCGCTGCAGCAGCTCGTGGTCGGCGACGAACGGGCGGGTGAAGGCCGCGGTCGCGGGGACCTCCTTGGCGCCCGGGATCGCGGCGTCCGCGGGCATGTAGATCGGCACGCCCATGATCGTGCGGCCGTTCTGCACGCGCAGGACGGTCTTCCAGTCGCCGTAGACCGGGGCGGGCGCGCGGAAGCGGTAGACGCCCTCGGCGACGCGCTCGAGGCGGTCGACCTTCATGCCGCCGTCCTGCCACGAGGTCACGCTGACCCAGGTGGCGTCGTCGGCGGTGTTCCGCGGGTTCAGCGTCACCGTGCCGACCACGTGGCGGTGGGCGGGATCGCCTCCGTCGTCCTGGAGCCTGACCGACGCGGTCTGGCCGGCGGGCTTTGTCGTTGAGAGGCCGTAGGCGGTCAGCGCGGCGATCGCGACGAAGGAGGCGACCGCCGCGGTGCGCGCGACGTGCTGGGCCGGCAGCTGGAAGCGCAGCCCGGCGCCGAGCAGCCCGCCGAGGACGCCGCCGGCGATCCCGGCGATCGGCGCGACGATCAGCGCCTCCGGCACGATGCCGCCGTTCCACGGCAGCGGGAAGGCCTGACCGATCCACAGCCACTCGGCGGCGAGGCCGACGGTGCCGCACAGCAGGCCGCCGACGGCGCCGAGCAGGATCGGGCGGTTGCGGCCGGTGGCCAGCGCCACGGCCTCGATGCACAGCGCCTCGACGAGGTAGAGCGGCATCGCCGGCGCGCTCTCGCCGAAGACGTCGCCGACGATGAGGCTGATCGCGCCGCGCACGACGACGAACATCAGCGCGGTGGCCAGCGCGCCGCCCTTGCCGATCCAGACCCGCCCGGCGGTCAGCGCCATGCCCGCGGCGAGCGCGATCAACATGGGGTGGAAGACCATCCGGAACTGCGGGACGCCGAAGTCGAACTCGCCCTGGAAGGTCGAGAGGCCGATGAGCAGCCCGCCCATCAGGCCGACGCGGCGCAGGGCCACCAGGAACTGGGAGTCGCGCAGACGATCGGTGGTGATGCCGCGGAAGCGCATGCCCTCGGCGAGCAGGATCGCCTGGCCGATGAGCGTCAGGCCGGCGCCGCCGAAGAGCATCAGGTGCGTCGGGCCCCAGAGCGTGACGTCCTGGCCGAAGAGGCGGTGCCACATGTCGTCCAGCGGGAAGCCGAGCAGCGCGAAGCCGCCGCAGGCCGCGGTCAGCACGCCGCCGACGGGGACGTACCAGTCGCGCGTGATCCGGATCGCGGCCGGGCCCGGCTTCTCCTCGGGCAGGGCGAGCGCGAGGCAGCCGGCGGCGAAGACGCCGTAGAGGCCGACGAGGATCAGGTAGTGCGCGGGGTTGGCGAGCGGGCCGGGGTCGCGGCCCTGGTCGATGTGCAGGGAGATGTCCCAGTACATGCCGAGCAGCGCGACGAGAAGGCTGCCGCCGGCCAGGCCGGCGGGCAGGGCGGCCCAGGCCGGCAGGCCCGAGAGGCGCTCGGAGAGCGTCGCGAGGCGGCGCAGCGGGCCGTCCTTGCCCGGGTGCCGGCGGTAGCCGAGGATCCCGACCATGAGGACCGCCGTGGCGACGGTCGCCATGCCGGTCGCGATCGCGACCTGGTCGATCGCCGCCCCGCCGGCGGGCTCGGAGGCCGCCAGCGGCGAGGCGGCCGCGAGGACGTGCGAAAGTGCCATGAGGCCATGTTACACCGATCCATGTCACATCAAACGCGGTAGGATCGACCTGTGTCCGATGTCACGGAGGCACCCGAGCGCGCGGTCGACGATGGCGATCTGACCATCGACGAGCTGGCGCAGCGCACGGGCATGACCGTCCGCAACATCCGGGCCCATCAGTCGCGCGGCCTGCTCCCGCCGCCCGAGGTGCGGGGTCGCACCGGCTACTACGGGGCGGCGCACCTGGCGCGGATCGAGCTGATCCGCGAGATGCAGGGCCAGGGCTTCAACCTCGAGGCGATCCGGCGGCTGGTCGACGCGTCGCCGGGGTCCAGCGAGGAGCCGCTGCGCTTCCTGCGCGCGGTCGCCGAGCCCTACACGCAGGACACGCCCGAGGTGCTGACCGGCGACGACCTGGCCGACCGCTGGGGCACGACGGATCCCACGCTGCTGGCGCGCGCGGTCAAGTTGGGGCTGTTGCGGCCGCTGGGCGACGGGTCCTACGAGGACGTCACGCCGCGGCTGACGCGCGCGGGCAAGGAGCTGGAGCGCCTCGGCGTCCCCGCCGACGTCGGCCTGGAGCTGGCGACGACGATCCGCCGCCACGCCGACGGCGTCGCCCGGGCCTACGTGAAGCTCTTCGTCGAGCAGGTCTGGAAGCCCTTCGAGGAGGCCGGCGCGCCCGAGGAGCGCTGGCCCGAGGTGCGCGACGCGCTCGAGCGCCTGCGCCCGCTGGCCGCCGACACGCTGCTGGCGATCTTCGGCGTCGCGATGGCCGACGCGTCGGAGGAGGCGTTCGGCCGCGAGATGGACCGGCTGCAGCGGCGCCGCAAGAGCGGCAAGGGCGGGCGAAAGGGTTGACCCCTCAACCTTTCGCCTGACCTGTCGACCGTGCGGGGTGTGGACCAGGGGACGTCCCATATGGCGGCGCAGGGCGACGCGGTCGCGGGCCTCGTGGAGGCGGCGGCCGGGCTGGGCCTGGGCGCCCATCACCTGCAGGCGGCCACGGGCGCGCAGCGGGCGCGGCTCGGGCTGATCGTCGCGCGGCTGGGCGAGGTCCTGGAGCGCTCCGACGACGTCGCCACGGGCACGGCGGCGAGCGCCGCGGCGG